>JANJTY010000315.1 GCA_024710865.1 Lysobacteraceae bacterium
GACCGACATCAGCAGGACCAGGTCGAGCTCCTCCAGCACCCAGTCCAGCACCTCGATGGGCGTGGCCGGATTCAGCACCAGGCCGGCCTGGCAGCCGTGGCTCTTGATCAGCTGGATGGTGCGGTGCACGTGCGCGCTGGCTTCGGGATGGAAGCTGATCAGGCTGGCGCCGGCCTTGGCGAAGTCGGGCACGAGGCGGTCGACCGGCTCGACCATCAGGTGCACGTCGATCGGGGCGGTGATGCCGTGCTTGCGCAGGGCCTCGCAGACCAGCGGGCCGATGGTGAGGTTGGGCACGTAGTGGTTGTCCATCACGTCGAAATGCACCCAGTCGGCGCCGGCGGCGAGCACGGCGTTGACCTCCTCGCCCAAGCGGGCGAAATCGGCCGAGAGGATGGAGGGGGCGATGACGGTGGGCTGCATGGTTCTAGCGTCCGATGGAGGCGGTGAGGCGGAGCTTGCGTAGGAGCGGCGTCAGCCGCGACCCGCACCGTCGCCCCCCGCGCACGTGAAGCGTGCGGCCGCGGCTGAAGCCGCTCCGACAGCGCTCCTGCGGGCCGCGCGCCTACTTGCGCAGCGCGCGGATGCGGTCGTAGGCGGCGTTGATCTCGCTGGCGCGGGCCTCGGCCTGCTCGCGCAACTCGGGGGCGGCGCCGGCCAGGCGGTCGGGGTGGAACTGTCCCATCAGGCGGCGGTAGGCGCGCTCGATCTCGATGTCCTCGGCCAGCGGCGAGACGCCCAGCACGGCGAAGGGATCGTCGTCCTCCACCGGCGTGCGGCGGCCGAAGCGGAAGTAGCCACGGTCGATGGCGTAGCCGAGCAGTCCGCCCAGCACGGCGCCGGCCGGGTGGCGCAGCAGCAGCCAGCCCGCGATCGCCAGAACGAGGGTGAATAGCCAGCGCGGCGTCATGGGCCGAAGCCTCCGCCCTGCGTCGCGTAATGACGCGCCAGTTCGACCACGTCGTCATCGGAGAGCGTGCCGGCCACCGCGGTCATCGGCCCAGGACCGCGCCGACCCTCGCGGTAGGCCTGCAGGGAACTCGCGAGGTAGGCCTCGTCCTGCCCGGTCAGGTGCGGCGTGCCGCGCGTGCGGCTGCGCCCGTCCACGCCGTGGCAACTGGCGCAGAGGCCGAGCTTGGCCGGCACCGCATTGCCGCCTGGTGTTGCGGCGGCGGGCAGGCCAGTCGCCGCACCGGCGGACGCCGGCGCCCCGCCATCGGCACAGGCGGCGAGCAGGGGCAGCAGGCAGGCAAGCAGGAGGATGCGCATGGCGCGATTGTAGCGGCGGCGGCGCGAAACCGGGCTGAAGCCCACGGTCTGCGTTTTGAAGGAGAAGCTCAAAGACTTTGACGCGGATCACGCGGATGAACGCGGATCAGGAGCGGAAGCAGATGGAGAGCGATCGGGCTCGTCCTCGCCAGCGGCCGCGAGCGACGCATTCGTACACATCGCTCTATCCGCGCTCCTTCCGCCCTGATCCGCGTGATCCGCGTCGAATGCCGTTTGCTCTGCTTGCCTGAGAAGCAGATGCAAAGCCTTTGACGCGGATCACGCGGATGAGCGCGGATCAGGAGCGGAAGTCGATGAACGAGGCCCCGGCTGGCCACGGCCGGCGGTCACCGTCGACGCACACCGGCCATTCGCTCTATCCGTGCTCTTTCCGCCCTGATCCGCGGCATCCGCGTCGAATGCCTTTGCTCTCCGGCCCGAGGCACTCGACCCCGCGACTAGAGGATGTAACGCGTCAGGTCCACGTCCTGCACCAGGTCGCCGAGCTGGGTTTCGACGAACAGGGCGTCGACCGTGACCTCGCTGCCGCCCTTGTCCGGCGCCTCGAAGGAGAGGTGTTCGAACAGGCGTTCGAGCACGGTATGCAGGCGACGGGCGCCGATGTTCTCCTGCCGTGCGTTGACCTCGGCCGCGATCTCGGCCAGGCGCTCGATGGCCTCGTCGGTGAAGCGCACGGTCACGCCCTCGGTCGCCATGAGCGCCACGTACTGCTTGCTCAGGGCGTTGTGCGGCTCGGTCAGGATGCGGCGGAAGTCCTCGCGGTTGAGCGCGGTCAGCTCGACCCGGATCGGGAACCGGCCCTGCAGCTCGGGGATCAGGTCCGAGGGCTTGGCCAGGTGGAAGGCGCCCGAGGCGATGAACAGGATGTGGTCGGTGCGCACCACGCCGTACTTGGTGCTGACCGTCGAGCCCTCGACCAGGGGCAGCAGGTCGCGCTGCACGCCCTCGCGCGAGACGTCGGCGCCGATGCCTTCGGAACGCTTGGCGACCTTGTCTATCTCGTCGATGAAGACGATGCCGTTCTGCTCGCAGGCCTCGATCGCCTGGGCCCGGATCTCGTCCTCGTTGACGAGCTTGCCCGCTTCCTCTTCGATCAGCAGCGGCCAGGCCGCCTTGACCTTGAGCGTGCGCTTCTGCGAACGCTGGCCGCCGAGTTGGCCGAACATCTGCTTGAGCTGCTGGCCCATCTCCTCCATGCCCGGCGGGGTCATGATGTCCATGCCGCCCACCGAATGGGCGAGTTCCAGCTCGATCTCGCGCTCGTCCAGCCGGCCCATGCGCAGCTGGCCGCGCAGCTTGGTGCGGGTGTCGGTGGTGCCGTCGCCCTCGATCTCGATCGGGTAGCCGGGTCCGCGCCGCTTCGGCAGCAGGGCTTCGAGGATGCGGTCCTCGGCGCGCTCCTCGGCCTGCGCGCGGACCTTGGCCTTGGCCTGCTCGCGGCGCAGCTTGACCGCGGCGTCGGCGAGGTCGCGGATGATCTGCTCGACGTCCTTGCCGACGTAGCCGACTTCGGTGAAGCGGGTCGCTTCCACCTTCACGAAGGGCGCGTTGGCGAGCGCGGCGAGGCGCCGCGCGATCTCGGTCTTGCCCACGCCGGTGGGGCCGATCATCAGGATGTTCTTGGGCGTGACCTCGTTGCGCAGCGCATCGGGCAGCTGCATGCGCCGCCAGCGGTTGCGCAGGGCGATGGCGACCGCGCGCTTGGCCTCGGTCTGGCCGATGATGTAGCGGTCGAGCTCGGTGACGATTTCGCGGGGCGTGAGGGCGGACACTAGGCGAGCTCTTCCAGGGTGACGTGGTGGTTGGTGTAGATGCAGATGTCGCCGGCCACCTTCATGGCGGCCTGCGCGATGGCGCGGGCGTCGAGCTCGGTGTGCGCGACCAGGGCGCGCGCCGCGGCCAGGGCGAAGGGGCCGCCCGAGCCGATCGCGATCAGGCCGTCCTCCGGTTCGATCACGTCGCCGTTGCCGGAGACGATCAGCGAGGTCTCGCGGTCGACCACGGCGAGCAGGGCCTCGAGCCGGCCGTAGCGGCGGTCGGTGCGCCAGTCCTTGGTCAGCTCGACCGCGGCGCGCACCAGCTGGCCGTGCTTCTGCAGCTTGGCCTCGAACAGCTCGAACAGGGTGAAGGCATCGGCGGTGGCGCCGGCGAAGCCGGCCAGCACCCGCCCTTCGGCCAGCAGGCGCACCTTGCGCGCGTTCGACTTCATCACGGTGTTGCCGAGGCTGACCTGGCCGTCGCCGGCGACGACGACGCGGCCGTTGCGGCGGACCGAGACGATGGTGGTGGCGTGGGTGGTGGGCGGGTGCTGGTCGGTCATCATCGGACCCTCATGGGGGCGGGCCGTCCGCGGTGCAAGTCGCCCGCGGGCCGGCCAAGGCAGGATAATGCCCGCGGATTCCCGAACGAGCGAGCAGGCATGCTGGAGTGCATCGAACGCAGCACCGGTACCGAACCCGCCTGGAGCGTGATCTGGCTGCACGGCCTGGGCGCCGACGGCAACGACTTCGTGCCGATCGTGCCGGAGCTGATCCGTCCCGGCTGGCCGGCCCTGCGCTTCGTGTTCCCGCACGCGCCGGTGCGGCCGGTCACGATCAACGGCGGCATGCGCATGCGCGCCTGGTACGACATCCTCGGCATGGAGATCGCCCAGCGCCAGGATGCGGCCGGCATCCGCGAATCGATCGGCCAGATCGAGGCCCTGATCGCGCGCGAGGTCGAGCGCGGCATCCCGGCCGCGCGCATCGTGCTGGCCGGCTTCTCGCAGGGCGGCGCGATCACGCTCGCCGCCGCGGTACGCCACGCCGCGCGCCTGGGCGGGGCGATCGCGCTCTCGACCTACCTGCCGATGGCCGAAACCCTGCCGGCCGAGTCCGCGCCGGCCAACCGCGACCTGCCGATCCTGATGGCGCACGGCAGCCGCGACCCGGTGGTGGGCGAGCCGCTCGGGACGATGAGCCGCGACCGCCTGCGCGTGCTCGGCTATCCGGTCGAGTGGCGCAGCTATCCGATGGCGCACCAGGTCTGCGCCGAGGAGATCGCCGACATCGCGCAGTGGCTGGGAGCGCGCTTCTCCGCATGAGCGCGGCGGCCGCCACCGGCATCCCCGATTTCTGCCGACTGCAGCGCCTGTTCGCGGTGCTGTTGGTGGCCGAGGTCGTGGTCCTGGTGCTGGCCCTGGCGCCGCACGAGGAGGGCGCCTGGGGCTGGGCGCGCTTCGCCGCCGCCAGCTTCTTCGCGCAGTGGCTGGCGCTGACCTCGGCCGTGCTGCTGTGCCAGGCGCGACGGTGGCTGATCGGCCTGCAGACGGCGGCCGCCCTGATGCTGGCCTGGCTGATTCCGGTCGTGGTCGCGGCGGGCGGCGCGGCACTCGTGCACGAGCTGGACGTCTCGCTCGGCTACCGCCTGTCGCTGCCGGCCGACCGCCGCCTCGAGTTCATGCTCGGCTGCGCCGCGATCGCGGCCCTGATCGGCGCGGTGGCGCTACGCTATTTCTACGTGCAGGAGGCCTGGCAGCGCCAGGTAACGGCCCAGGCCGAGGCCGAGGTGCGCGCGCTGCAGGCGCGGATCAAGCCGCACTTCCTGTTCAACAGCATGAACACCATCGCCAGCCTGGTGCGCAGCGACCCGGCCACGGCCGAGCGTGCGGTGGAAGACCTCTCCGACCTGTTCCGCGCCGCGCTCGGCGCCGGCCAGGGCGAGGGCAGCCTGGGCGAGGAGCTGGTCCTGGCCGAGCGCTACCTCGCGATCGAATCCCTGCGCCTCGGGCCGCGCCTGGCGGTGGACTGGGAGCTGCCCGAGGACCTGCCGCGCGACCTGCCGATGCCGCGCCTGATCCTGCAGCCCCTGCTGGAGAACGCCGTGCTGCACGGCATCTCGCGCCTGACCGAGGGCGGCCGCATCACGATCCGCGCCCGGCGCGAGGGCAAACGCCTGCGTCTGTCCATCCACAATCCGGCGCCGGCCGCGCAGCAGGACAGCGCCGGCAACCGCCACGCGCAGGACAGCATCGCCCAGCGCCTTGCGCATCACTACCAGGGTCGGGCCCGGATGACCGCCTCGCGCGGGGCGGACTACTATGCGGTCGAACTGGAGCTGCCGCTGACATGAGACTCCTCATCGCAGACGACGAACCGCTGGCGCGCAGCCGCCTGCGCAGCCTGCTGGGCGAGCTGCCCGGCATGGAAGTGGTGGGCGAGGCCGCGAGCGGGCGCGAAGCGGTCGAGTTGGCTGCCGCGCTCAAGCCCGACGCGGTCCTGCTCGACATCCAGATGCCCGGCATGGATGGTCTGGAGGCGGCGCGTCACCTGGCCGGATTCGAACCCGCGCCGGCGGTGGTGTTCTGCACCGCTTACGACGATCACGCCCTGGCCGCCTTCGAAGCCCGCGCCGTCGACTACCTGGTCAAGCCGATCCGGCGCGAGCGCCTGAAGGAAGCGCTGGAGCGCGCCCGACGCCTGAGCGGCGACCACGCCGCCGCACTGGCCAGCGAGTTTCCCAGCGCCCGCCAGCGCACCCACCTCTGCGCGCGGCTGCGCGGCAACATGCGCCTGATCGCGCTGGACGAAGTGCGCTACCTGCAGGCGGAGGAAAAGTACGTCGTGGTGCACCACGCGCGCGGCGAGGACCTGATCGAGGAATCGCTCAAGTCGCTCGAAGTCGAGTTCGGCACCCGTTTCGTGCGCATCCACCGCAACTGCCTGGTGGCGCGCGCCGAGCTGCAGGAGTTGCGCCGCACCCCGGACGGCCGCTACCTGGCCGTGCTGCGCCACGGCGACCACCCGCTCGAAGTCAGCCGCCGCTGCCTGTCCCAGCTCCGTTCCCTGGTCAAGCATCTCTAGATGAGTCTTCTGCGCATCGCCACCCGCAAGAGCGCGCTCGCGCTCTGGCAGACCGAGCACGTCGCCGCCCTGCTGCGCGCCCGCCATCCCGGCCTCACGGTCGAACTGGTGCCGCTCTCCACCCGCGGCGACGAGGTGCTGGACCGCTCGCTCGCCGCCATCGGCGGCAAGGGCCTGTTCCTCAAGGAGCTGGAGGTCGCCATGCAGCGCGGCGAGGCCGACTGCGCGGTGCACTCGCTCAAGGACGTGCCGATGGAGCTCGAACCCGGCTTCGTGCTGGCCGCGGTGCTGGAGCGCGCCGATCCCTTCGATGCCTTCGTCAGCAACCATCACGCGACCCTGCCGGCACTGCCGCAGGGCGCGCGCGTCGGCACCTCGTCGCTGCGGCGCCAGGCGCAGCTGCGCGCGCTGCGTCCGGACCTCGAACTGCGGGATCTGCGCGGCAACGTCAACACGCGCCTGGCCAAACTCGACGCCGGCGACTACGACGCCATCGTGCTGGCCTGCGCCGGGCTGGAACGGCTCGGCTTCCACGCCCGCATCCGCCAGCGCCTGGTCGCACCCGACTGGCTGCCGGCGCCGGCGCAGGGCGCGATCGCGATCGAATGCCGCGCAGGCGATGCCGAAACCCTGGCCCTGTGCGCACCGCTGGCGCACGCCGAGACCCTGGCCCGGGTCAGCGCCGAGCGCGCCATGAACCGCGCCCTGCACGGCAGCTGCCACGTGCCGGTGGCGGCGTATTGCGAGCACCGTGCAGGCCGCCTGCACCTCGGCGGACTGGTGGGCTCGTCCCAGACCGGCGAAGCGGTGCGCGCCGAGGAATCCGGCGAAGACCCGGAAGCCCTGGGCCAACGTGTCGCGCAGCGCCTGCTCGACGCCGGCGCCGGGCGCTTGCTGGTCTGAATGACGCGGCAGTCGCGGCTGAAGCCGCTCCTACGCGGACGCCGCGACCCTTCCATGTGGGAGCGACTTCAGCCGCGATGCGGGCGCAGGTTCGGCCGACCCCGCGCCAGGCCATCGCTGCGCACTCCCGCACGCCGTGGGGGGGGGGGGGGGGGGGTGAACCCCCCCGACGCAACCCCCCCCGCGGCGGGCGGGTAAAAACGCGCCCCCCCCCGGCCCCCCCCC
>JANJTY010000325.1 GCA_024710865.1 Lysobacteraceae bacterium
CGGCATCGAGTCCAGTGCCCCCATCGCGGCCCTGCGCGCTGCCGGACTGCGCGACGCGTTCGCCGCCCTGCCGCAGCCGACCTGCAACCCGAACGCGCGCTGCAAGCGCATCGACTACCTGCTGCACACGCCGGACCTGCGCGCCTGGCCCGAGCCGCTCACGACGATCGGCGACGACACGCCGCTGCCCTCGCGCGAGGAACCCTCGGATCACCTGCCGCTGCTGGCAGGATTCGCGCCGGCCTGAGCAGCGGCAGCAAACCTCAGCCGCGCCGCCAGCGAAAGAAGCGCTCGGCCCAGCGCAGCGCGCCCTGCGGTGCGTGCGCGCGCTTCCACACGCCGGCCGCGTACTTGTTGGCCTCGTTCATCGTCGGGTAGATGTGGATGGTGCCGAGGAGCTTGTTCAGGCCGATGCCGTGCTTCATCGCCAGCACGAACTCGGCGATCAGCTCGCCCGCGTGCGCACCCACGATGGTGGCGCCGAGGATGCGGTCCTTGCCCGGCTCGGTCAGCACCTTGACGAAGCCATGGTTGGCGCTGTCGGCGATGGCGCGGTCGAGGTCGTCGATGCCGTACCTAGTAACCTCGACCGCGATGCCTTGCGCGCGTGCCTCGTCTTCCGACAGGCCGACGCGCGCCACCTCCGGATCGGTGAACGTGGCCCAGGGAATCACGCGGTAGTCGGCGGCAAAGCTCCAGAACGGCGCCAGGAGTGCGTTGACCGCGGCATACCAGGCCTGGTGCGAGGCCACATGGGTGAACTGGTAGGGCCCGGCCACGTCGCCGCAGACATGGATGTTGGGAAAGTTGGTGCGCAGCAGGCCATCGGCCTCGATCGTGCCGCGTGGGCCGATCGCGACGCCCAGTTCCTGCAGGCCGAAGCCCTCGACGTTGGCCCTGCGCCCCAGCGCCAGCAGCAGCCGGTCGAAGGGCAGGCGGACCTCGCCGCCCGCGTGCTCGCAAACCAGCACGCCACCCGCGCCCTCGGCTTCCACCCGCAGCGCCGTGTGCGCGGTCGCGACCTGCAGGCCTTCGGACTCGAATCCTGCCGCGACTTCGGCTGCCGCATCGGCATCCTCGCGCGGCAGCAGGCGCGACGCCATCTCCACGATCGTCACCTTCGAACCGAAGCGCGCGAAACACTGCGCCAGTTCGCAGCCGATGGGCCCGCCGCCCAGCACGACCAGGCGCTGCGGCAGCTCGCGCAGGTTCCAGAGCGTGTCGCTGGTAAGGAAGTCGACGCCATCGAGACCCGGGATCGGCGGCACCAGGGGGCGCGCGCCGCTCGCGACGATCAGGCTGCGGGCGCTCAGGCGGCGGCCGTTCACCTCGACCTCCCAGGGCGAGACGATGCGCGCCTCGCCCTCGATCACCTCCACGCCGAGGCCGGTGTAGCGTTCGACCGAGTCGTGCGGCTCGACCTGGGCCACCACGTCCTGCACGCGCTGCATGGCCTCGGCGAACTCGAACTCGGCGTCCATGCGGCGCACGCCGTAGCGCGCGCTGTCGCGCGCCTCGGCCAGCAAGCGCGCGGTGCGGATCAGGGCCTTGCTCGGCACGCAGCCGGTGTTGAGGCAGTCGCCGCCCATGCGGTGCTTTTCGATCAGTGCCACTTTCGCCTTCACCGCCGCCGCGATGTAGGCCGACACCAGGCCCGCGCTGCCGGCGCCGATCACCACCAGGTTGTAGTCGAAGCGCTTGGGTCGCCGGTAGCCCCGATAGACGCGGCGCGCCGCCAGCCCGTCGCTCAAGCGGCGCAGCAGTAGCGGCAGCAGGCCGATGAGGACGAAGGCGCCGATCAGGCCCGGCGAGAGCACATCGCGCGGCGATTCGATCCGCGCCAGCTGGGTGCCGGCGAACACGAAGGCCACCGTGGCCGGAAACATGCCGAGCTGGCTGACCCAGGCGTAGGTCCAAGTGCGCAGGGCGGTGAGGCCGGCCAGCAGGTTGACCAGGAAGAAGGGAAACACCGGCACCAGGCGCAGGGTGAAGAGGTAGAAGGCGCCGTCCTTCTCGATGCCGGCGTCGATCTTCCTCAGCCGCTCGCCGAACCTCGCCCGCAGCGGCTCGCGCAGCAAAAAGCGCGCGACCAGGAAGGCGAGGGTGGCGCCGAGGGTGCTGGCGAAGGAGACGAGGACGGTGCCGAGCACCAGCCCGAACAGCGCCCCGGCGGCCAGGGTCATCACCGCGGCGCCGGGAATCGAAGCCGCGGTGACGGCGACGTAGAGCAGGAAGAATCCACCCAGCGCCAGCGCCCGGTTCGCGCCGACCCAGGCCTGCAGCTGCGCCTGCTGCGACTTGAGGTTCGCAAGGGTCAGCTGGTCCAGCCAGCCGCTGCGCCAGGCGAGTGCGGCGAGCAGGGCGATCAGGATCACGAGGCCCAGTCGGGCGGTGGTCGCGCGCTTCGGTCCCATGATGGGTTCAGGCCTCGTGATCAGTCGGTGGGGGGCTGGAAGTCGCGACGGAACTCGATCCGCCACTGACCGCCATCGGGATGGACGCTGGACGCTGCCTCGATCGCGGCCGGCCGGTAGGCGCGCGCGTGCAGGTACTCGAGCCCGATGCGCCACGACTCCGAAGCCTGCCACAGTGCGGCGAGGGTCAGGCTGGTCCCGTGCTCGTCGTTGTCCTCGGCGCCGCTGCGATCGAGGTCGCAGATGCGCAAGGACTCAATCCGCGCGCTCAGGCGCCAGGCCTCGCGCGACCAGGAGGCGAGCAGATGGGCCGCGTGGAAATCGATCTCGGCGTAATCGCCGCTGGGATGGCCCATGCCGCTGACGCCCGCCAGCCACTCGGCCACCAGCGTCCACTCCGGATGCGGCCGCCATTCGGCGCCAAGCTGCGCGAAGCGGGCGCGCCAGGCGTAGTCGCCGCCGTGCAGCGCGCGGTCGCCGCGGTTGTCGATCCAGGCCGCGCGCAGGTCGAGCGCGGCGCTCGGGCGCAGACCACCGCGCAGCTGGTAGCCGGCTCGGCCATCGAGGTCGCGGCCGAAGGCAAGGCTGCCCGCATCGTTCTGCGGCGCGAATCCGCCGCCGGGCGCGAGCGAATCGAGCGGCGGCAGGGGCAGGGTCTCGCCGAAGCGACCGATGCGGTCGTGCCAGGCGAAGCCGCGCCAGGCGAGCAGGGCGCCGGCGGTGTCGTTGCCCCAGAACGGCCCGCCCGCGAGGCTCCAGCCGCGCCCGTCGTCGCGTTCGCGGCGCCAGCCCCAGTCCAGCCCCAGCGGACGGAACTCCTCCGCGATCCAGCTGTTCAGGGCCGAGAACGTGAGCGTGTAGGGCGACGACCAGAACGCGCCGACGTTCTCCTGCGAGCTGGGCAGGAAGCCCAGCCCGGCGCGCAGGTGCCAGCGCCGCTGGCCGGCATCGAAGCCGTAGCGCTCGATGAAGGCCTCGGTCACGCCGGCGTGCCGACCACCCTGAGCGCTGTCCGCCAGCACGTGCAGTCGTGCCCGCCACTGCAGGCGGTAGTCGATGTCCAGGCCGAACTGAGCGCGAAGGCGGGCGCCGGTGTCGTCGGTCTTGCCGATGCCGCCGTCGAGCCAGCTGGGTTCGGCCTCGCCGGAGGCGAACGCGGCCTCGATCCGCGCGCGCGTGCCGACTTCCCAGTCCGACGCCCCGGCCGGAGCGAAGGCCAGCAAAAGGCCCAAGGCTGAGCCCGCCATCAGCCAACGTCCGC
>JANJTY010000333.1 GCA_024710865.1 Lysobacteraceae bacterium
GCGCCGCCGCGCGCGCCGCGGGCGCGGTTGGACGCGGCGCAGCCGCGCCGCGAGGGCCTCGCGCTGCAGGACGAGCAGTGCGCAGGCAGGGACGGCGATCAGCCAGAAGGGCAGGGAACCGATCCACTCGTGCGCCCCGCGCGCCGAGGGCAGCAGGACCACCAGCAGCAGGCCGGCGGCGAGCCAGGTGCCCAGGGCGGCACCGAGGCGCTGACGGAAGCGGACCAGTTCGAGGGCGGTGGATGGCGTCGGGCCGGGCATGGAGGTCTCCGCAGGATGGGTGGTGGCCACGAGGCTGGCCCGCGCCGGTCTCAGCGCCTGAGAACGCGCGTCCAGTTGACGCCGCCTTCGCCCCGCACGGTCCAGACTCCGCCCATGCCTAGCTCCCTGCCGCGCGTCGTCCGCCTGCTCCTGCTCCCCCTGATGTTGGCCAGCGCCGGCTGCGCCACCCGCGCCGACCGCCTCGGTCCCGGCGTGGCCGTCGACCTGCCGCGCTTCATGGGGCAGTGGCACGTGATCGCGAACATTCCCTACTTCGCCGAGCGCGGCAAGGTCGCCACCAGCGACGTCTATGCCCTGCGCCCGGATGGCCGGATCGACAATTTCTACGTCTTCCGGCGCGGCTTCGACCAGCCCGAGCAGCGCTGGGAGGGCGTATCGGAGGTGGTGCCGGGCTCTCAGGGTGGGCACTGGAAGGTGCAGTTCATCTGGCCGCTCAAGGCCGACCTGCTGGTGCTGGACATCGATCCCGACTACCGCTGGGCGCTGCTGGGCGAGCCGAAACGCCGCTACGCCTGGATCTTCTCGCGCGATCCCGACATGGACGCCGCGCAGTACGAGAACCTGCGCGCACGCTTTGCCAGGTTCGGCTACGAGCCCGAGCGCATCCTGCGCGTGCCGCAGTTCCCGCAGCAGGCCGGGCAGCCCGGGTTCCAGTAGCCGGTCAGGCGGGCAGCAGGCGCTGCAGCCAGGTGGCCGCGCGGGTCAGCGCCAGGCTGGCGCCGAGTCCCACGCCCAGCAGATTGGCGAGTGCATCCAGCGGGTCCGCCTGGCGCTGCGCCGTCCACGCGCCCTGCGCCAGCTCCAGGCCCCCGCCGAGCAGGGCGAGGAACACAGAGGCCGCGACCAGCGCGGCGCGACGCTGGAGGATCTGCACCGCCATCGCCATGAGCAGCGCATAGCCCACGAGGTGCGCCAGCTTGTCGTTGCCGCGCACGGGCGGAAGCTCCGAGGGCGGCAGCAGCGAGGCCGCGACGGTCGCGCCGATCGCCAGCAGCCACAGCGCAAGCCAGAACCGCGCCCCGCGCAGCGGGCGCAGCAGCGGGTCGTGACGGTCCGCCGCGGGCGTCACAGGCGCCGGCTCAGATCGCCGACCCGGAACGCCATCGCCAGATCCACGTCACGAGAAAAGCCCATGAGCTGGAAACGCTCGCCCATCTCGCCCGGCAGGGTCAGGCGCTTGATCTCGGCGTGGCGCCGGTAGCGCTCGGCCGCGTCGGCGATGGCCTCGATCTCGGCCAGGCGGCGCTCGAGACCGTTGCCGAGCAGGAAGCTGGCCTGGCTGCAGTAGCCGACGAAGTCGAAGCCGGCGCCGACGCCGGCCTCGGCCAGCGCGGTGAAGTCCACGAACGCGGTGATGTCCTGCAGGCCGGGCAGGTGGAAGGGGTCGCCGTGGGCGCGATGGCGGTAGCTGCAGACCAGGGTACCGTCGTGCCGCTCCTCGGCGTAGTACTCGGCACGCGCGTAGCCGTAGTCGGAGAACAGCAGGGCGCCGGCCTGCAGCGGGCCGATCACGGCCTGCACCCAGTAGGGCAGCTGCGGCAGCAGCTCGGAGCGATAGCCCTCGGGCAGGCGGCGCCCAAGGTCTGCTTCGACCTGGCGTACCGCGCCGGCCAGGAAGGCGTCGGCCGGGCGCTCGGTCCGCAGCAGCGCACCGTCCGGCCCCAGTGCGACGTGTTCCTCGAACACCTCGCCGTCGCGGATCGCGAAGCGTGGCGTGGGCAGGGCGTCGAGCACCTCGTTGGCGAACAGCACGCCGCGCCAGGGCGATGTCGGCGGCCCATCGATCCATTCGATCCGCCCAGCCAGCGCGGGAGCAAGCTCCCGCTGCAGGCGGTCGCGCTGGCGCTGGCGCAGGTCGGCGCTCGGCTCCAGGATGGCGTAGCGCGCGGGCAGGGCATCGATCTCGGACAGGCGCAGCAGGGCGTCCCGTGCGAAGGCGCCGCTGCCGCCGCCCAGCTCGACGAACCGCGTCTCCGACCCCAGTTCGAGCAACACCGGCGCAACGGCGTCGGCGACGCAGCGCGCGAAGGCCGCTCCCAGCTCGGGCGCGGTGATGAAATCGCCCTCGGCGCCGAACTTACGCGCGCCGGCGCTGTAGTAGCCCAGCCCCGGTGCATACAGCGCCAGCTCCATGAAGCGCGAGAACGGGATGCTGCCGGCGGCGCGGATCTCGGCGCGGATGTGCCGGAGCAGGCGGGCGCTGTGTTCGCGCGCTTCCTCGCCGGGCTCGGGCAGGGCGGTGCGGGTCATGTCGTGTCGGGTTCCGGAAACGAAACGGCCCGGCGCATGCGCCGGGCCGTCGGGATCGGCCGCCGGCCGGGCGATCAGTCGACCAGGTTGCGGCCGTGGAACAGCTCCGCGATCTCGCGCTTGAGCTGGGCCTCGATGCGCAGGCGGTCCTTGAAGCCCAGGTTCTTGGCCTTCTCCTCGAACAGGTAGGTGTCGAGGTCGAACTCCTTCAGGTGCATCTTGGTGTGGAAGATGTTCTCCTGGTAGACGTTGACGTCGAACATCTCGTAGCGGTCGCGGATCGGCTTGGCCAGGAAGTCCTGGATCGAGTTGATCTTGTGGTCGATGTAGTGCTTCTTGCCCTTCACGTCGCGGGTGAAGCCGCGCACGCGGTAGTCCATGATCACGATGTCGGACTCGAAGCTCTCGATCAGGTAGTTCAGCGCCTTCAGCGGCGAGATCACGCCGCAGGTGGCGACGTCGATGTCGGCCCGGAAGGTGGCGATGCCGTTGTGCGGATGGGTCTCGGGATAGGTGTGCACGGTGATGTGCGACTTGTCCAGGTGCGCCACCACGCTGGCTTCCTCCGGGTGCTCGCGCACCGCGCCGGCCAGCACTTCCTTGCCGGCGGCCTTCTTGTCGATCACCGGCTCCTCGGAGATGAGGATGGTGACCGAGGCGCCCTGCGGGTCGTAGTCCTGCCGCGCCACGTTGAGGAGGTTGGCGCCGATGATGCGCGCCACCTCGGTCAGGATCTGGGTCAGGCGGTCGGCGTTGTAGGCCTCGTCGATGTACTCGATGTAGCGCTGGCGCTGCTCTTCGCTCACCGCGTAGCACATGTCGTAGATGTTGAAGCTCAGCGCCTTGGTGAGGTTGTTGAACCCCTGCAGGCGAAGGCGCGGGATGGGCTTGACCACGAGCGGCTCCGGGAAGCGGACAGAAAACGCGCCAGATTATCGGGCAAAGTGGATGACAGGCAAAACCTGCGCCGTTCAGACTCGCAACGGATGGCAAGGCTGCGACGCAGGTCTCGGTTTACGTTGCCGTGCAGGGAACGGGCGTTTAACCTACCCCGACCCAGGCACCCGAATCGCCGTCCATGGTCGAGCACATGCTGCAGCACGCTTTCCGCCGCCTCCCGCCGGCCACGCCGCTGGCCCCGGACGGGCATGTCTTCGAACGCTTCCTGGCGCACTGCCACCGGCGCCGCTACCCGAGCCGCTCCGAGGTGTTCCGGCCGGGCGATCCGGCCAACACGATGTACTACGTCGTCTCGGGCTCGCTCTCGGTGATCGCCGAGGAAGAGAACGGCCAGGAGCTGGTGCTGGGCTACATCAACCCGGGCGACTTCATCGGCGAGATGGGCCTGTTCGTGCAGGCCACCCAGCGCGAGGTGCTGCTGCGCACCCGCACCGCGGCGGAGCTGGCCGAGATCGGCTACGACCGCCTGCAGAGCCTGATGGCCGGCCCGCTGGCGGAGGAATGCCCGCGCCTGCTGTTCGCGATCGGCGCCCAGCTCACCAAGCGCCTGCTGCACAGCAACCGCAAGGTCAGCCGCCTGGCCTTCATGGATGTGACCAACCGCATCGCCCGCACCCTGATCGACCTGTGCCAGGAGCCGGACGCGATGACCCACCCGCAGGGCACCCAGATCCGCGTCTCGCGCCAGGAGCTGGCGCGCATCGTGGGCTGCTCGCGCGAGATGGCCGGGCGCGTGCTCAAGCAGCTCGAAGAGCAGGGCATGCTCACCGCGCGCGGCAAGACCATCGTGGTGTTCGGCACGCGCTGAGGCGCGCCGGCGCCCAGCGGCGCGCCCTAGGCGAACAGCCGCGCCAGCTCCGCCCCCGGATCGGGCGCGCGCATGAAGGCCTCGCCGACCAGGAAGGCGTGCACGCCGTGGCCGCGCATCAGACCCACGTCGGCCGGGGTGGTGATGCCGCTCTCGGTCACCAGCAGGCGCTCGGGGTCCATCCCGGCCTGCAGATCCAGCGTGGTCTGGAGTGAAACCTCGAAGGTGCGCAGGTTGCGGTTGTTGACCCCGATCAGCGGCGCCGGCACCGCCAGGGCGCGCGCCATCTCGTCTGCGTCGTGCACCTCCAGCAGCACGTCGAGCTCGAGCTCGGCCGCGAGCAGGCTGTACTCGAGCAGCTGGTCATCGTCCAGCGCGGCCGCGATCAGCAGGATGCAGTCGGCGCCGAGCAGTCGCGACTCGTACACCTGCCAGGCGTCGATCACGAAGTCCTTGCGTAGCACCGGCAGCGCGCAGGCGGCGCGCGCCTGCTGCAGGTAGGCATCGCTGCCCTGGAAGAAATCGATGTCGGTCAGCACCGACAGGCAGGCCGCGGCGCCGGCTTCATAGCTGCGCGCGATCGCAGCCGGGTCGAAGTCGGGCCGGATCACGCCCTTGCTCGGGCTGGCCTTCTTGATCTCGGCGATGACGCCGGCGCCGCCGGCGGCGATGCGCGCCTCCAGCGCCGCGGCGAAGCCGCGCGTGTCGGGCAGATCGCGGCAGCGCGCGGCCAGCTCATCCAGCGGCAGCGCGGCGCTGCGCGCCGCCACTTCCTCGGCCTTGCGCGCCAGGATGCGCTGCAGGATGTCGGCGCTTCCCGTGCCGGCGGTGGAATTCATGCGCTGTGCTCCATCGGGGTTCCGTAGGCGCGCTCGACCCGCGCGACCCGCAGCTCGAAGCGGCTGTACCAGTCGCGCCGGCCGCGGGCGCGGGCGGCGGCATGCTCGGCCTGGTGCTTCCAGGCCGCGATGGCGGCCTCGCTCTCCCAGTAGCTCAGGGTCATGCCGAAACCGTCGGCCTCGCGTGCCGACTCGGCGCCGAGGAAGCCGGGCTGCCGCGCGGCGAGTTCCAGCATGCGCTGCGCGGCGGCTTCGTAGCCTTCGGCATCCTCGCCCTTGCGCTGGGAAACGAAGATGACCGCGTAGTAGGGCGGCGCCGGCGTGCGCGCGAAACGCTCGCTCATGCCAGCGGATCCTTGCCGCCGAGGCGGCGGGTCAGGGCGACGAACGCGTGCAGTTTGGCCGTGGCCGCGCCCGAGACGATGGTGCTGCGCGCCAGGTCCACGCCTTCGCGGATGCCGGCTGCGAGGCCCGCCACGTACAGCGCGGCGCCGGCATTGAGCGCCACGATCTCGCGCGGCACGCCCTCGACCCCGTCCAGCGCCTGCATCAGCAGGCTGCGCGATTCCTCCGCATCGGCCACGCGCAGGGCGCGGCTGGAGGACATCGAGATACCGAAGTCCTCGGGATGCACCTCGTACTCGCGCACCTGGCCGTCGCGCAGCTCGCCGACGAGGGTCGAGCCGCCCAGGGTGATCTCGTCCATCCCGTCGCGGCCCCACACCACCAGCGCCCGTTTCGCGCCGAGGCGCTGCAGCACGCGGATCTGGATGCCGACCAGGTCGGGATGGAACACGCCCATGAGGATGTTGGGCGCGCCGGCCGGATTGGTCAGCGGGCCGAGGATGTTGAACAGGGTGCGCACGCCCATCTCGCGCCGCACCGGTGCCACGTTGCGCATCGCCGGGTGGTGGATCGGCGCGAACATGAAGCCGAGCCCGGCCTCGCGCAGGCACTGCGCCACCTGCGGCGGCTGCAGTTCGATCGCGGCACCGAGGGCTTCCAGCACGTCGGCGCTGCCGGACTTCGAAGACACCGAGCGGTTGCCGTGCTTGGCCACGCGCGCACCCGCCGCCGCCACCACGAACATCGCGGCGGTGGAGATGTTGAACGTGTTGGCGCCGTCGCCGCCGGTGCCGACGATATCGACGAAATGCTCCGCCTCCGCCACCTCGACCTTCTCGGCGAACTCGCGCATCACCTGCGCCGCGCCGGCGATCTCGCCGATGGTCTCCTTCTTCACCCGCAGGCCGGTGAGGATGGCCGCCAGCATCACCGGCGAGACTTCGCCGCGCATGATCTGGCGCATCAGGTCGACCATCTCGTCGTGGAAGATCTCGCGATGCTCGATGGCGCGCTGCAGGGCTTCCTGCGGGGTCATGGCGGTCTCCGGTCGTGGCGGATGGATCAGGCCGCGAGGCGCTGCGGCGCGAGGAAATTGCGCAGCAGGTCGTGGCCGTGCTGGGTCAGGATCGATTCGGGGTGGAACTGCACGCCCTCGACGGCGAACTCGCGGTGGCGCAGGCCCATGATCTCCTCGATCGAGCCGTCCTCGTTCTCGGTCCAGGCCGTCATCTCCAGGCAGTCCGGCAGGCTCGCCTGCTCCACC
>JANJTY010000246.1 GCA_024710865.1 Lysobacteraceae bacterium
CCAGCGCGCCGAGCTGGCGCGCGCCGCCCTGGCCGGACTGCGCCGCCAGCAGCTGCTCTGCGCCCTGCGCGAGGAACGCTTCGGCGCACTCGCCGCCGATGCCGCGATCGAACGCGAGTTCCGCCGCCTGCGCGGCGTGCCCGCGCAGGAGCACTGGTACCACGGCCGGCCGGTGATGGTGGTGCGCAACGACCACGCAGCCGGCCTGTTCAACGGCGACGTCGGGCTGTGCCTGGCCGATGCCGAGGGCCGCCGCCTGGTCTGGTTCGAGCGCCCCGGCGAACCCGGCGCGCAGGCCTTCGCGCCCGGTGCCCTGCCCGCGCACGAGGGCGCCTTCGCCATCACCGTGCACAAGAGCCAGGGCAGCGAGTACGACCGCGTCGCCCTGCTCCTGCCGCCCGATCCCGACACCCGCGTGCTCTCGCGCCAGCTGCTCTACACCGGCCTCTCGCGCGCCCGCGACGCGCTCGAACTCTGGGCCGGCGAGGCCAGCCTGCAGGCCGCGCTCGCCCGCGTCGTGCGGCGCAGCGGCGGGCTGGCGGAGCGGCTGCGGGATCCGTCAAGCCGCTGAAGCAACGCGCGAAGCCTGCGCACGCCGCACAGCCGTGGGAATGCGGTTGGCCGGGCCTATGGGTCTCCGCCGCCGGTCGCGGCTGCGCTGGACGATGCGGGCGGCTTCAGCGGCAACCGAGCGAAGCGCGGGGTGATCGCCGATCGCTCGACGATGGCCACCAGGACCAGATCGGGTTCGAACGAATCGACCAGATCGAGCAGCCTGCCCTTGGCCCGAAGCGCCGGGCTCCAATGCAGGTGCAGGGTCTGGCTGAAGGTCAGGGCCATCATCGGCGAGAGCGCCGTGCCGAACGAGTCACGCAGGAACAGGACCTTTAGATCGTTCAGGGCACCCTGGGACTTCACCAGCAGCGGCTCGAGCGGAGCGCCGATCTGCGGATTGCCTCCCCCGCGCAGGCGGACGCCGCGGTCGTAGTCGAATTGCTCGGTCTCGATCGGCACGTTCAAGGCCCGGATCAGTGGCTCTGCCTCGTCGAGGTCCATCGACAGATGCAGAAAATTTGCCAGATCGCCGGCCTTGCGCGAAACCACGCGCTCGACTTCATAGCTGTGCTCATCCGGCCAGCGCACGCCAGGAAGCTGAGGCCCCAGCCACTTGGCCATGGCGTGGAACGCGACGCCCACGCCATCCATGTTCCAGTGCGTGTCGGTCGGATAGTAGAGCAGCCGGTCGTCTTGTTTGGCGGCGATCAGGGTGCTGCGCAAATCCAGCACGAGCGACGTCGGCAGATGCTCGACAACGACGTCGGTCGATGTCCGGCTCGGCGGGGTCGCCCAGTCGGGCAGGTACTCTGGATAGACCGTCTCCTTGTTCGGCAGCAGGACGACCCTGAACAGGCGCACGCCCCGCTCGGCCAGGTAAGGCTCCCACGCACTCAGCGCCGCGCCGACGCGGCGGCCGTGCCGCGCGTCGAGCTCGGTGGGTTCCGCACGCGTCGCCTCGCGAGTCCGGTCGTAGCGATTGCCGAGGTAGAACCATCCTTGCCGACCGACCACGACCTGGTCCGGACGCAGGCTGATACCGGCGCGCACCAGCGCGCGCGCGGCCCAGCGCGTCAGCGGATCGATGTTGAACAGGAACTCCCGTTCGCGCCATTCCACCTTCCCCGGGGGAGCCCTCAGGATGTTGATCACCGGCATGACCATCAGGCTGAGCAGCACGGCGGTCAGGAATGCCAGGGTTCTGCGCCGCGCCCTGCGCCCTCGCCGGGGGCGGGACCTTCTGCTCTCGTCCGCGCGGATTGAAGCGCTCGTCGCCGCGTTCATGGCCGCCCTCAGAAGTTGAAGTAGAGGAAGACGCTGCTGGCCGCTGCCAGGCAGAAGTACAGACCCAGCGAGAACAGAAGCACACCGCCAGCGAGCTTCCAGCCGCCGAGCGGCCCGTCGGCGATCTGTACCGCATTCCTCTGCCAGATCAGCACGAACGCCAGCGTGCAGGCGAGCAGGGGCAGGACCTGCCCAACGAGCGCGTCAGGCAGCATCCCCAGCAGCCAGTCGCTCAGCCAGCCGGCCCACGCCAGATCCGCCACGGGCAACTCGGCAGCCTGCAGACTGAGCGCCGAGCCCAGGTCGAACATGCCCGCATAGACACGCTGCGCATCGTCCATGGTCCGCGCCCGGAACAGCACCCAGGTGAAGTGCACGAAGAGGAATGTGACCAGCCAGGCCAGCATCCGCGGCAGGCGGAGCCCAAGTCCCTTCCAGATGCGATGCACGGCCAGGGCCAGACCATGCAGCGCACCCCACAACACGAACATCCAGGTCGGTCCGTGCCAGAGGCCGCCGATCAGGAAGGTCACCACCAGGTTGGTGTGGGTGCGGAACGGACCGTGCCGACTGCCCCCGAGCGGGATATAGACATAGTCGCGCAGGAAACGCCCCAGGGTGATGTGCCAGCGCCGCCAGAACTCCTGGATGTCCAGCGACTGGTAGGGCGAATTGAAGTTCAGCGGGAGGCGGATGTTGAACAGCAGCGCCGCGCCCATGGCCATGTCGCAGTAGGCGCTGAAATCGAAGTAGATCTGGAAGGTGTAGGAGAGGCTGGTCGCCCAGGCGCTGAAGAAATGCAGGGGCTGGCCGCCATCGAAACCGGCGGTTGCCCAGACCGCGAAGGTGTCGGCGATGGCCACCTTCTTGAACAATCCGAGTCCGAACAGGAACAGGCCGCGCAGGATGTTGGGGTAGCGAACCACCCAGGACCGGGGCGATGCGAACTGCGGCATCAACTCGCGATGGTGGACGATGGGGCCGGCAATGAGCTGCGGAAAGAAGGTGACGAACAGGGCGTAGCTGAGCAGGTCATGCTCCGCGGTTTCGCCGCGGTAACTGTCCACCAGGTAGGCGATCTGCTGGAAGGTGAAGAAGCTGATCGCGAGCGGCAACACGATTGGTTCGATGCTGAAATCCTGTCCCGACGCCAGGGCAAGGTTCTCGAGAACGAAGGTCGTGTACTTGAAATAGCCCAAGGCCAGGAGGTTCGCAGCGATACCGAACAGCAGCAGGCTGCGGCGCCGGACCGATCGCGCCCCGGTCACGCCACCCTCCTGTTCGGCGCGATGTCCGCGTACCAGACTCGCGCCGAGGGCAAAGTTGAGCAGCAGCGACGCCAGGATCAGCGGAAGGTAGACCGGATTCCAGTAGGCGTAGAAGAACAGGCTGGCGCCGAGCAGCCAGACCCGCCCTGCGAGGATCAGACGGCGATTGTTGAGCCAGAAGTAGAGCAGCACCACGACCGGCAGGAACACGAGGATGAACTGCCAGGAATTGAAGAGCATGGTGAGCGCGGATGGGTGGGACGGTTGACCAGATGATCCGGCGCGGACTCGACTCGCCCTGTCGCTGGCCGTCTGGCAGATAGGCGGCTGGACGCCGCGCGCCGCGTACGGGCGGCGATTATGCGCGATGCCCACCGCCCTTGCAGCCACGGGTTGCCTGACACCAACGCGGGACCGAGGCGCACGCAGCCTTCGCACCTTGGGCCGGTCTGTCGGGGAACCCGCGCCCTGCCCGAGCGGGGCATCCGAGGCCAGCCTGCGTGGCCAGCTGCGGACCCGCATCCGCCGCGGTCGAATCGCGGTTCGATGCCATCGTCCAGCGCGTGAACCAGCTCAAGGCGGGCGCGGTCGGGATTCCCTGCCCCGGAGAAACATCC
>JANJTY010000467.1 GCA_024710865.1 Lysobacteraceae bacterium
GGCGATGTGGACGTGGCCATCACCGATGTGGCGCTCGAACTCGCCCAGCACCCGCGCCTGGTAGGGACGCCAGTCGTGGCGGAAGCGGAAGGCTTCTGGGAAGCAGGGCATTGAGCGACGCGGGGTGGGAGTGGCGCAAGCCTAGCCCAAGCGGCGGCGGCCCTTCGGGAGGCGACAGCGGGAGCTGGTCGGTCAGCCCTGCGTTGCCATCTACACATGCGCGTCAGGCAAGGCACCAGCGACGACCAGCCCGACGCCGGATCCAACCCGGAGCGCGCGTCCACAACCGAGGCTGCTCGATCCCTTCGCATCAATGGA
Organism: Lysobacteraceae bacterium; assembly: GCA_024710865.1. Classification (GTDB taxonomy): domain Bacteria; phylum Pseudomonadota; class Gammaproteobacteria; order Xanthomonadales; family Xanthomonadaceae; genus JANJTY01. The sequence continues at coordinate 319 of JANJTY010000467.1, forward strand.
CGGAGCTCTCAGTCACCAGCCGACCGAGGTCGAATCGGCCGCGTTCGAGTGGCCACTACGGGCCCCGTGGATCCAGGTAGATGCGCCCGCTCACGAGGCTACTCCGACCGAAGCGCCTGCGCCGGATCGACGGCAGCTGCGCGCAGCGCTGGAAGCAAACAGGCGACGGCTGCCATGCATCCAAGCAGCAGAGTCGCGCCGGCGAGCGGGAGCGGATCCCAGACAGCCACGCTGATCAGGAACGCGCGCAGGCTCGGTACGATCAGCGAGAACGCGGCCAGGCCCGCGGCAACGCCGATAGCTGCCAGGCGCAGGCCGTACCCGACCACCTTGCGCGCCACGTGGCTCGGTTCAGCACCAAGCGCGATGCGGACACCGAACTCTCGGGTGCGCAACGCTACCTGATACGCCATCAGGCCGTAGAGGCCGATCATCACGAGCAGAAGGCTGGCGGCCGCTGCGGCGGTCGTTAGCGACATCGCGAGCGTCAAGCGTGCGGTTGATTGGTGAACGACGTCATCCATGCTTGCGACATCGAATACCGGAATGGTCGGGTCGAGATCGCGAACGATGTTGCGAACGGCAGCGAGCAGCGCCTCCGCCGGCGCATCCGACCGCACGGCCAGCGTCATGCCCGGCAACGGGCCCGGCTGCACGGCCGGCAACGCCGACACCACCTGAGGTCGGTAAACCATGGCGGATGGCGGCTCAGCGAGATCTTCGTAGCGCACATCGCCGACCACGCCGATGATCGTGTAGGCGGGACCGCCAGGGTCCAGCGTCAGCGTCCGGCCGAGGGCTGCGGCGCCGGTCGGGTCGGAGAACAGCATCGCTGCCGTTCGCTGCCCGATGACGAGTTCGTCGGGGCGCTGCGATTCGAGCGGACGAAAATCGTGGCCGGCGATGATCGGGGTGCGCATCGCCGCGAAGTAGCCAGCGCTGACCACGTTGACGGCGAGTGGGTGGGGCCGGCGATCGCCTTCGAGCAGGAACGGCTGCTCGGGCAAGCTGCCGGCGCCGAGCGGCAGCTTCGCGGACAACCCCGCGGCGTGCACGGACGGCAATTGACCGACGCGCTCGAGCAGGCGGGCATGGAATGCGACGCGGGCGACGTCCGAGTAACGGGAAAATGGCAGCAGGATGCGCAATGTGCTGACCTGCGCGCTCTCGAAGCCGGGGTGGACGTCATGCAGGCGCTGCGCCGTGCGCAGCAACAACGCCGAGCTGGCGAGCACCACAAGTGCAGCGGCGATCTGCAGCACAGTGACCGTTGCACGCAGCGATTGCCGGGATCTGCCGGCGGTGTGGCCACGGCTGCCGTCGTGCAGGCCGTTCGCGATGCGTCCCGGTCGGTCGACGCGGGCCAGCACAGCGGTGCCGACCAGCGTGGAGGCAAACGCGACAAGCACGATGAACACCGCAGTCCAGGGCCCGATCGTGAGTTCGTGCAGGCGCGGCAGGTCGGTCGGGCTCAAGAGTTTGAGCGCGGCGATCGCGACGGACGCGGCGAGCAGCGCCAGCGCCGCAGCTGCCGCGCCGAGCAGAAGCGATTCGACGAGCAGGGGCGCGTACGCGCGTAGCGCACTTGCGCCGAGCGCTGCGCGAACGGCAAGCGACTGTCGACCGGCGTCGACCCGGACCAGCACGAGATTGGCGACATTGGCCCATGCCACGAGCAGCACGAGTGCCGCCACGGCGGACAGCACCCACAGCGTGGGCGCGATGCCGGCGGTCAGCGATTCGCGCAGCGACTGCAGGCGAGGCGTGGGACGCGCCTCCTCGATCCAGGCTGCGGTCGCACCGCCGGATTGCAGGTGCGGGTACAACTCGGCGAGCCTCGGCAGAACCACCGCGAGCTCCTGTCGCGCGCTATCTGGTGTGGCGTCCGGCGCAAGCCGGCCGAGCGCGGCGTAGAGAAAGTCGCCCGCCGTCGTGCTGTCGTACGACTTCGCTGGAAGCCACAGGCGCGTGCTTGCGGCGGGAAACGCGAACCGAGCAGGCATGACGCCCACCACCGCGCGCGGGACGTTGTTGACGATCAGCGTTCGGCCGATGACATCCCGCGCCGCACTGAAACGTGTACGCCACTCCGCTTCACTGAGGATGACGGCCTCGGGTCCATCACGACGCTCCTCTTCAGCGGTGAAATGGCGACCGAGCAGCGGTGCCACCTGCAGCAGCTGCATCGTCGATGCGCTGACCCAAGAAGCGACGAGGTGCTCGGCGGCGACGTCCTCGCTGCCGCTCCAGGCGTTGGCGCTGCCGGTACGGTAGAGCGCAACGTCTTCAAGCTGTGTGGAAAAGTGGCGCCATGTGGCCTGCAGCGCGGGCGAATGGTTGATCCGGCTGCCGTCGGCGAGTTCGAGTTGGATGGTGACGAGCCGGTCGGGAGCGCCGTAAGGCAGCGGCGACAGCAGCAAGCCGTGCACCACGGCGAACATCGCGCCGACCGCGGCCAGGCCGAGTGCGAGCGTGAGGATGACCGTGACTGCGAAGAGCGGGCTGCGGCGCAGCGATCGCACGGCCTGAGCAAGGAGCATCGGGTGGCTGCCTCGGTAGTCCTGGGCGCAGGCATGCTCGCCGCGCGCGGCTGCGGCCGGCTAGGTTGGCGGAGATGGCCCAGATACACAAGCTGGAACCTGCCTGGGATGCCGAAGTGGTCGTCTGGATGCACTCCCACGATGGCGCCGGAGATGTCGTAGGAGCCGACCCTGTCGGCGACCCGGGCACCGGGTCACACCGTACGCTGTGGCGATGCAGAGGCCGCTGTCGCGCACGGGGTGCGCTCCTACAACAGCCGGCTGCGCGACGGGGCTTGGGCACATGCGGCACGACACCGCCTTGAGGCAGCGGCTCTCGCCGACGCGCGCCTTGAGAGAACCAACGACGCCGCCGCGGTGGCTGCCCCCTCCCTTCAGCACCGGGGAGAGGGCAGACGCCCCCGCGTCGGGGTGCTCAATCCTCGAAGCCGTCCTCGAAGATGGCGTCCGGCAGTACTTCGTATGTGAAGGCGGCGACCAGCGTCGCCTGCTGGCCGTCCGGGTTCTCGATTCCGAGATCCACCGTTCCGGCCGCATGCGCGGGCGTGGTGCAGGCGCAGCAGCCACTGGTCGCGGATCGCCGCGGTGGGCGCCAGCACCAGCGCTGGTCGCTGCAGCCGGCGCAGGGCTTCGAGACCCAGCAGGGTCTTGCCCGCGCCAGGCGCGGCGGCGATGTGGACGTGGCCATCACCGATGTGGCGCTCGAACTCGCCCAGCACCCGCGCCTGGTAGGGACGCCAGTCGTGGCGGAAGCGGAAGGCTTCGGGGAAGCAGGGCATGGAGCGGTGCGGGATGGGCGTGGCGCAAGGCTAGCTGAAGCGGCGGCGTGGCCCTACGGGTCATTGCCGAGCGGATCGGCCCGCCCGGCGCCCCGATCCAGGCGTGCGCATCGGGCCAGGCACGCGCGACCAAGAGCCCGATGGGCCGGATCCGACCCAGGGCAGATTGGCGCAACCTCGAATCCGAGCGCCGTTCAGACATCCGTGCCGGACAGCCCGCCGCATCGAGGATGGGGCGATCCCAGCGCCTCCTTCGCGCGTCGCTCGCTGGACACCTGCCGCACGCGACGCCGGCAGGCGGCGACTCGGTGCCGGCCTTTGAGATCCGGCGAAGCCAAGCGGCGACGCGGCGGCGGGGCGCAGCGTTTGAACCGAGCCGTCGAGAATATGAGCCCCGCCGTGGTGGACGCACCGGCGGCGCGAACGAGTATACCAGCCTCCCGTTACGCAGCATGAGGGCCTTGGATCCCCCAAGGCCATTCCGGTCCCCAACATGGGTGACCATGCGCGTGCATCGCAAAGCGCATGTCCTCCGCACATGGTAGGTTTGACAGACCCCTCCATCATGATCGTGATAAACCATGCCAGCACGGTCGAAACAATTGGTGCAGGAACTCGCTGGATGCATCCCCGATTCCCAGATCGCACGTGCGCCGACAAAGGTCCCAACAGAACTGGGTTCGCACGTGCTGGCAAGGATTCTCTTGCTGCTGTTGCTGACATCCGCCGCCTGGTCCGTGCGCGCCGCCGAGCTGCGCATCGGCAGCGCACAGGGCTATCCCGGCGACACGGTGGAAATCATGCTCTCGCTCCAGGGCGATGGGGCGACCGTGTCGGCGAATTTCCTCATCGAACCAAGCTGGGTCGCGAACTTCGCAAACATTCCTGCGACCGTGCTTGCACCTGGCGTGACCTGCACGATCGAAGGATCGCGTTTTCGGGTGATCTGGAACGGCAGCGCGAACACCAGCTTGGTCGATATCTGAATTATCCGAATGACAATCTTCAACACTGACCCGCGCTTCAACCAGGCCATTTTCGGCAGATTCCAGCAGTGCCTGGACGCCGCTCTGGTTGAGCGGCCCTGCAGCATCGCCCGCGGACACATCGATGTCATCCACGAGATCGATCGCGCCTTCATCGCCGTACTGCGCGATCCGCCGGCCGCACCCTCCCTGCAGGAAGTCGTCGACTTCGACTATGCCGACGCCAGCGCAACGCCGCCGCTGGGCTTCGTCGACGCTGTACGTCCGCAGTACGTGCGTGCAAGCACCCTCTCGATGCATGCCGAGTACGGTGCATGGCTGCTGGAGAACCCGAACTCACCGATCACGCGCCTGCATGAGCGAGGCGCGCGCTTCACCTTCACGACCCTGGAGGAACGCGCGCAAGCGCTGGCCGCCGCGCGCAACGATCCAGCCGTGCGGGACATCGTGGAGGTCCTCGGCCTCGCCGGGCCTGAGCGAACTTACCCGGTGCTGCCTCGTGAGAACCAACCGTTCGGCCTGTACCTGGTTGGACCCGGCTGCCCCCTGATCGACATCGCCACACCCGCGAGTCGATCGGTCGAGATCGTCGGACAGCAGATCGGTATCGTGTTGGACTCCTATTACCCGGGTCAGGTGTGCTTTGGGGTTGCGCACCCTGGCTACTCGACAGCTGTAGTCCAGATTCCCGGGCTGGGGGCTGGAACCTACACCGTGAACATCGAGACGGCCGCGGACAGCCGGACCATGGAGTTGGTCGTCCACCCATCCGACGGGGCGATCGCGGCACCGCGTCAGGTTCCGATTTCTGACGTGCGGGTATGGCTGATTCTTGGCGTACTGATCCTGGCCGCGGCGTTTTCCGGGCCTTTGCTGCGGACAGGGCTCTCGAAGCGCTCAAGCTAGTGGCTGCGCGGGGGCTCCCACGATGGCGCTGACAGTGTCGTTTGAGGCATCCCTGTCAGCACTCCGAGCGCAAGGTCACACCGTGCGCTGCGCCGATGCGAAAGGCGCGGCCGCGCACTGGGCGCGCCCCCAAGAACGGCTGCCTGCGCGTCGGGGCATCGGCACGCGCGGTAGAACACGGCCTTGCGGCAGCGGCTCTCGCCGACGCGCGCCTTGAAAGAGCGAACGCTGCCGCCGCGGTGGCTGCCCCCGCCCTTCCGCATCGGAGCGAGGGCAGACGACCCCGGCGTCGGGGTGCTCAATCCTCGAAGCCATCCTCGAAGAGGGCGTCCGGCAGTACTTCGTAGGTGAAGGCAGCGACCAGCGTCGCCTGCTGGCCGTCCGGGTTCTCGATTCCCACATCCACCGTTCCGGCCGCCTGCGCGGGCGTAGTGCAGGTGATACGGGTCGAGTCGACCACGACGAGGTTGCTGCACGGCACGCCGTCAAAGGTCACGGTCGTGATGCCGGAGTCCTGGAATCCAGTACCCGTGATGGTCACCGGGTTGCCGCCGTTGACGCTGCCGGAAGCCGGATCGACCTGCGACAGGGTCGGTGCGGGATAGGTGTAGGTGTAGCCATACGCCAGGGTGTCCGACTGCGCGTCGGGATTGGTGATGGTGACGTCCACCGCGCCCGCCAGCGCGCGCGCGGGCGTGGTGCAGGTGAGGGTGGTCGAGTCGAGGACGACCAGGTTGCCGCATGGCACTGCGTCGAACCTCACCGTCGTGCTGCCGGTGGCAAGGAAGCCCGTGCCCGTGATCGTCACCGGTGTGCCACCCGCGGTGCTGCCGGATGCCGGATCGATCTGCGACAGGGTCGGTGCGGGATAGGTGTAGGTGTAGCCATCCGCCAGGGTGTCCGACTGCGCGTCGGGATTGGTGACGGTGACGTCCACCGCGCCCACGAGCGCGCGCGCCGGCGTGGTGCAGGTGACCCGGGTGGCGTCGTGCACCACGACGTTGCTGCACGCCTGTCCGCCGAGATCCACCGTGGTGACCCCGACGGTCTGGAAGTTCGCGCCGGTCAGCTCGATCTCCGTGCCGCCGGCGATTAGGCCGGTATCCGGCGTCACCGCGGCGAGCTCCGGCGGCAGGTCGAACACGTCGAAGGTCACGTTGACGACGCGCGGCTGGTAGGGCCCATCGTTCTCGAAGACCAGCTGGGCTTCGTAGGTGCCCGGCACCAGCGTCGACGCGTCCAGATGCACGTCCAGCGACGACTGCGCACTGGCGGCGACGGTGCCCGTGGTCGGAGAGGTCCACAACCAGGGCAGCGGGGCGTCGAACTGCAGGCTCTCGGCACCGCCGACCAATCCGCCCGCCCAGCCGCCCGCCGCATACAGAATGCCGGCACCCGAGGCCGCGGCGAAGCCCTGTCGCCCCTGCACCAGCGGCGGACCGGCGCTCCAGTTTCCCGCCAGCCCCAGCGCGGTGTCGTAGGACTCGACCGAGGTCAGGAAGCTGGTCCAACCGCCACCGCCGACCAGAAGCCGGGTGCCGCGACGCCAGACGCCGGCACCGCCGCGCGCCGTCGTCAGCGCGGGATAGGTCACCCAGCCGCTGCCGGGCACGTAGGCGACCACGGTGGCCAGGTCAGTCACCGTGTTGCGCATGCCGGCCCAGATCAGGCGATCGTCGAACGACGCCACGCCACCGAACGCAGCCGCCACCGGCGCCGGGTCGAGCACCGTCCAGCGTGCGCCTTCCGGCTGCTGCGGGTCGAAGCTCCAGGCCGAATTCGCGAAGACGGAACCAAGGGCATTCGTGCCGCCGAAAACGTAGAGCAGCCCGCCGTGCGCGCCACAAACCGCGGCGATCTGCGGCGCGGGCATCGGGTCGCCCGTGAGCGTGGACCAGCTGTCGCCGGCTATGTCATAGGCCTGCAACAGATCGGTCCCGGCAACCGCGGTCGACCCAAGCACGTAGATCACGCCGTCGATTTCTGCCGCGCAGGCGTTGGTGAGCGGAGTCGGCATCACCGCGCCCTGGCTCCAGCCGGAACCGGGCTCATACACCTGCACCCTGCCTTGCAGCGTGCCGCCTGCGCTTTCGCCGCCGATCACGTACAGCCTGTCGCCCACGGCAGCGGCAGCCGAGCGTGATACCGCGGTCGGCAGTGCCGGCAGCGCCGACCAGGCATTGATCGCGTGCGGTGCAGCCGCCGCGATCGCACCGGCCTGCGCGGCGGGCAGCACCTGCTGGCCGCGGTCGGCCAGCACGGATGCCGCGACCTCTTCGCCCTTTTGGGTTTCTGCCCTGCCCACGCTCGCGTTCGGCGCAAGAGCGTGGCCGGGCAAGCGGAACACCGACCACTGGAGGTCGATGCCACCCTCGTTCTGCAGCGTGGCGGGCACCAGGGTCGCCGTGCCGATCGTGGCAGCGGCCGTTATCGAGGTGGGCGCGATGGCGAGCAGTCCGGCGTCCAGCGCGATGTCGGCGCGGACCGCGGCGCCGGACTGGACGTCCACCTGGACCGTGCGCGGCGCGTAGGGCGGATGCGTCACCTCGATGTCCTGCACGCCCTGCGGCAGCGCCATCACGTAGAACCCATCCGGCTCGGCAGGGTCGGCGTTCGCCTGGCTGAGCGTTCCGAAGGCGCCACTGCTCAGCACGGCACCGGACAGGCCGCCGCCGGTGTTGGCATCGCTAACGCGGCCGAACACCAGGCCGTAGCCGCTGGGCGGGGCGGAGCAGTCGCGCAGCTGCACGTCGTCCACCTGCCACCACCAGGAAAAGGTGGCGTTGTAATAGCGGAAGCGCACGTGCACCGCGGACTGTCCGGCCGCCAGGCCAGTGAGGTCGACCCGCTCGGTGCGGGGGCCGCGGTAGTCGGCGGTGCGACGCCAGACGTTGGTCCAGTCGCTGCCGTTGAGGCTCACGTCCACGTCCGCGACTTCGGGATCGCTGGCGAGATCGCGGTAATCGGTCTTGAACTCCAGCACCACCGATGCGTTGCCGGACAGATCCAGCACCGGCATGCGCAGCGCGGTGTTCTGGGCACCGGCGGAACCGTAGGCATCGCTGTTGATGACGGCGAAGCCACCGCTGCCGCCGGTCAGGTTGCCGCGGACGCCGTGGTCGTCGAATCGCCAAACCTGGCCGTTGCCCTGCGCGTCGTCGATGCTCCATCCGGCCGGCGTGCTGGCGGCGTCGAAGGTCTGCGGACCGAAGAAGGTCTGCGCCCACGGCATGCTGCAGGCATTCCCGCCCGATGCGAGCTGGAAATCCTCGCTTGCGTCGTTGACGAACGGTCCGACCGTACGCGACACCGGCGCGTAGGACGGCGAGAAGGCGGTGACCGTGAGGTCGTGCTCCTTCCCGGCCAGGACCTCGACCGTGTACGCGCCCGTCGCCGGATCGTTCCACACCAGCGTGCCCGGCATGGTTCCGACCTCCACGCGCGCATACACCGGCCATCCCGAGGTGGCATCGCTGATGGTGCCGTCCAGCGTGACGCGCGGCAGCGGGTCCAGCGCCACGTCCAGGACGACCGTCTGGTCGATGGCAACCGCCACAGTGCCGATGGTCTGCGTCGCGTATCCGAACGCGCTGACCTCGACGCTGAGCGTCCCGGCCGGAACCCAGCGCAGGTAGCTGCCGTTGGCCTGCGTGAGGACGTTGTAGTTGGGCGGCGCGCCGTTCGACACGCTGACCCGCGCGCCCGTGATCGGCAGGCCGGTGTCGGCATCGGTCACGCTGCCCTGCAGGGTGCCTGTCTCGTCGCAGAGGGTGCCGGCGAGCTGCACCGCCGCCAGGGCGTCGACCTCGCCCCAGCCGGTGGCGTGGTTGGGCACGTTGCCCGGCCCCTCGTCGCCGTTGTTGCTGGCGTAGGGCACCGCCACGACGGATTCCTCCAGCAGGGTTTCGGTGGTGGCGTAATCGCCGACCAGACAAGGACCCGCCTCCAGCACGAGCGCGATGACGCCGCTCACCGCCGGCGCCGACATCGAGGTGCCGGTCATGCTGCCGTAGCTGCTGTCGCTGCCGCGCAGGGCGGAGCGGATGGACACGCCGGGCGCGGCCACCTGCGGCTTGAGGTTGGCGTGCCCCGTCACCGGATTGACGGCATCCGGATTGTCGGTCGGACCCCAGTTGGAATGCGTCGCATACAGGCCGTCGGCGGTGCCCGTGGAGCCGACCGCGGTGACGTTGCCGTAGCGCGCAGGGTTGCCGACCGTGTTCAGACCGGGCGGCGACGGGTAACCGCAATTGCTGGCGTTGCCGGCGGAGAACACCGGATGGATCCCGGCGGCGTGCCAGCTGTCGATCACGCCCTGATACCAGCCATCGTAGGACTGTCCGCAGTCGCCCCACGAGTTGTTGACCACGTGCGGCGCGAGCGCAGGGTCGGCGTTGTTGCCGGCGAGGTCGGTCGGCGCCGCCATGAACTGCGCGCAGGACAGCAACCCGGCTTCGGTTGCGTCCGGGTTGAATCCCTTGCAGGCCATCCAGCGCGCGCCCGGCGCGGCGCCGATCTGGTTGCCGGTGCCGTCGTCGCCGACCATGGTGCCCACCGTGTGGCTGCCGTGGTTGTGGGTGTCCTCGGGCGCGGTGGAGCCGCTGTACGGATCCCACCAGTTGTGGTTGTGGTCGAAGCTGCCGCCGCCGAGGTTGCCGCGGTATTTGCCGACCAGTGCGTTGTGCGTGTACCGCACGCCCGTGTCTATGGAACCCACCACGATGCTGTTGCCGACGATCCCGAGCCCCCAGGCATCGGGCACCTTGATGCGCACCAGGCTGCTCTCGGCCGCCTGCGGCCCCAGGCCACCCAGGTCGGCGGGCGGCGGTTCGTAGAGCACGATCTCCGGCGCCGCGCGGATCAGCGCAATCTCGTTGAACGCCCGCAGCGCGCCGAGCAGGGC
>JANJTY010000478.1 GCA_024710865.1 Lysobacteraceae bacterium
GCGCCGCGCCGGGGGGGCGGCGCCCCGCAGGGCCCGGGCGGCGCCGCCGGGGGGCGCGCCGCGCGCCGGCCGGCACGCCAGCCAGGTCTCGACGGGATCGGCGACAGCGGTGTTCACGCGCTCATTGTGGCGGAAAGCGCACGCGCAGCGCTCATGAACGACGCGCAATGCGGCATTTCGGGGTCCGGATGCGCGAACGCCGGAGACAGGCTCCGGCGTTCGCGTTGGGCTGCGGAAGGCTTGCTAAGGGTCAGCTCGATACCAGCATGTTGAAGCTGTCGGAGACGTCGAGATCGCCGTCGGAGACGGTGACGGTGATCTCGTAGGTGCCAGAGCTGCCCGACTGCGGCACACCGGAGATGTTGCCCGAGCCCGGGAAGAAGAACAGGCCGGGAGGCAGCCCGGTAGCCGAGATGATGCTGAGAGCGTCTCCGTCCGGGTCGGCGAAGGCCTGGATGATCGAACTACCCAGGATCTCCTTGGGAACGCCGATCGTCGCAGTGTCGTCCGCCAGCGGGGCCACGACGAGCGGCGCGAGGTTGACCGCGTTCACGCTCCACTGGAAGCTGTCGCTGGCCGTCCCACCCTGGCCGTCGTTGGCGGTGACCGTGACGCTGTACGGGCTGCCGCTGGCCGCCGTCTGCGTGATGGTTCCGCTCACCACGCCCGCGGTGGAGAGGCTCAGGCCAGCCGGCAGGGCACCGGCGGTGACCGAGAAGCTGAGCGAATCGGCCGGGTCGGGATCGCTGAAGTGGCCCGACAGGTCGAATGCGATGGTCGCGCCTTCGTTGCTCACCTGATCCACGATCGGCGAGCCCAGCACCGGCAGCTGGTTGGTGTTGCTCACCGTCAGCACGACATTGTGCTGGCCGCTGAGCTGACCGTCCGAGCCGGTCACCGTGAGCGGGAAGTTGCACGCGGCTGTATTGCAGGCGGAGAGCTGGATCGTGCCAACGATGGCCTTGAGCGTGCCGTTGTAGCTGAGGCCTGCCGGCAGCGTGCCGGTGAGCTGGTAGGTGACGGCACTGCCCTCCGGATCGACGAAGGAGTCGGCCAGGCTGATGCCCACCTCGTCGCCCTCGGCGTACGCAATGCCCTGGCCCTCGATGGAGCCGGCGACGTAACGCGGCGCATCGTTGAGCGCGCTGACCGTGATGCTGACGGTGGCCGGCAGGCTGGCCGTGCCGCGGTCGTCGATCACGGTGTAGGTGAAGCTGTCGGGGCCGTTGTAGTCGGCCGCCGGGGTGTAGGTGCGGTTGGCGCCGCTGCCGCTCAGGCTGCCGTGGAGCGGCTGGCTGGCGATGGCGTAGCCCTGCACCGTGCCGTCGGAATCGCTGCCCGAGAGCAGCACCGCGACCGCGGTGTCTTCCGGCGTGGACACCGACTTCGGATCGGCCACTGGCCGCGCATTGGTCTGCAGCCCGATGCGCAGGTGGCGGGCGTTGTCGGCGGGGCGCTTGTCCTGGGTGGTGGACGGGTCGACAAAGGCCGCGACCGCGGTGAGCGCACCGGAAGCAGCCGGCAGATCGGTGCTGCCCGCGACCAGACGCTCCAGGGTGTAAACCACCGACTGCCCGGCGGCCAGGCTGGCGATGTTGACCGCCAGGGCACCGTTCGCGTCGGTGGTGCAGGTCGGCGAGCCGACGCCGGCGCTGCAGCCGACCGCGCTCACCGTCGGCGTGAGGTAGCCTCCGGCACGTGGCAGGAACTCGCGGATGCGCAAGCCGTTCGCCGGGCTGCTGCCGGCGTTGGTGATGCGGACTTTGTAAACGCTGTTGCTGCCGATCGTGGTAACCAGTTCGTCACCGGCGAGCGGCGCATCGGACGCATCGAGGAAGCTGACACGCAGATCGGCGCCACTCTCGAAACCGTTGCTGAAGAAGGCGTCTCCGCCAAGCGCGAGATTGGCGCTGGTGGCGTCGTAGCACTGGATATAGGGGCCGAAGGCCGCATCCACGACCGCGGGCGTCACTTGACGACTGCCCGGGCTGTAGCTGAATCCGGTGATGCCGGGCAGGGAGCCGCCGCCAAGCGCGTCGCCATTGGCATTGGTCAGGACCAGCGCGTAACCCGTCGTGCCGGTGTAGTAGCTTTCGCACAGGGCCGGGTTGATCGAATCGGCCTGGACGGCACGCGGCTGGTTGGCGACGGGCGCCTGAAACACCAGCACCTGGGCGCCGCTGCCGGCCAAGTTGAAGGTCTGGCCCTCGACCCGGATGGTGTACTGGCCGGCGCTGGCCTTGAGGCACTTGGCCGCATCCTCGCCGAGTGCGTAGTCGGCCACGAACTCACCATTGCCGAGTTCGTACAGGGCCAAGCCGCTACCAGCCGCGCCAGACTTTTCCAGTCCCGGCGTGCACATCGGCGACAGCTCCGGGACCTCGGCGCGCGCCGCCAGCGCTCGCTCCGTGGAGCCGGTCGCGGTCGTGGCTGCCCCCAGCGTCAGCACGGACGCGATGGCAAAGCTCAGAGGCCGCGGGCGGAACGGATTCCTCGTATTCGTCACTCTCAACACTCCTGGAAAACGGGTTGCGCATAGGCCACCCGAAAACAAGCAGGGTTTCCCCCACCATCGCCCGGCTGCGTGATTTGCATCACGCTGGAATCCGCGGGATATGCTCCTCTGCTGGATCCCAGGGGCCCGCGTCCACCCCGACGGTCTCGGGTCCGCCGCGCCAAGGCGCGCCGGCCCGCCCCCTCGACGGCACAGGACGGACCGCCCGATTGTAGGCCATCGCGCGGCAAGCCAAGTTAAACCGCGGTGAATCCGTACTGAACGAGAACTTGCGCGCAAATGCGCGATCCAGCGCGGGATCGGCCGTTGCGGGCTAGCGGCTGCGGCGTCAGTGTCAGTACACTCCCGCCTTTACCCGCACCCCCCAAACGCCATGTCCCGTCTTGCCTGCGCCCTGCTTGCCGCCCTCGCCTGCGGCGCCCTCCCGGCCCAGTCCTTCTCCACCCTGGAGGAGCGCATGAGCGGGCGCGAGTTCCGCGAGGCCGGGCTGGAGAAGCTCAGCTCGGCGGAACTGTCCGCGCTGAACGCCTGGCTGCAGCGCGAGCTGGGTCGATCCGGCCAGGGTCCAGCCCCGGCCTCGACCGCACCGGACCGCACTGGCTTTCAGGGTGGCCCGGAGGGCGAGGTAGTCAGCACGATCCCGGGCGAGTTCACTGGCTGGTCGCGCGGCACGCGCTTCGAACTCGAGAATGGCCAGGTCTGGGAAGTCACGGATGGCGGTTCGTTCGTGGCTCGACTGTCCAACCCCACGGTGCGCATCCGTCCGGGTTCCTTTGGCAGCTTCTTCCTGTCCGTACCTGGATACAACACGCAAGCCAGGGTCAAGCGCATCCGCTGATTACCCTCCTCAGCGGGCCAGGGCCTGCAGCCGTCGGGCCAGTCGCTTGGCCGAGACCGGCATGCGGGTCCCCAGTTCCTGCGCATAGGACTGGACCCGCAGTTCCTCCAACTCCCAGCGGAACTGACGCCATGCTGGCAGGTCCGCGTGCCCCTCACGCCGCGCCTGCGCGAGCGCATCATCGAAAGGCTTCAGTTCCAGCATGCGCGCCTGGTCGCGCAGCGGATCGCGCAGCGCGCGCTCGGCGCGCAGGGCCAGGGCCTTGAGGTAGCGCGGGTACTCGGCCAGCACCGGCGCCGGGGTCTGGCGCAGGAAGCCCGGGAACACCAGCGCATCGAGCTGGGCGCGGAGGTCGTCCAGATTGGCCCGCGCCCAGCCCATCAGGTTCGACTCCAGCTTCGGCCGCAGCTCAGCCACCGCGGCGAGGATGGCCTCGGCCAGCTGCAGGCGCTGCATGGCCTGGCCGAACAGGTCCCTGCCGATGGCCTCGCGGCGGCGCTCGAAGGTCTCGCGCGTGCGGATCGTGCCGAGGTCTTCCTCCAGCAGCGCCAGCAGCGCGGCCTCCACCAGGTCTTCGCGCAGGCGCTCGGCGCTCTCGATTCTGGCGTAGAGCAGGCCGGTCTTGGGCGGCAGGGGCAGCTGCTTGCGCGCCTGCCGGATGCGCTCGAGCAGGGCCAGGCGCATGAGGCGCTCCACGCCGCGCGGATGCGCTGCC
>JANJTY010000517.1 GCA_024710865.1 Lysobacteraceae bacterium
GACCGGATGGTGCTTGCCGTCGTAGACGATCACGCGCACGTCCTGCAGGTGGTAACCGGCCACCGCGCCCAGCTCCAGCACCTGGCGCACGCCCTTCTCCACCGCCGGGATGAACTGGTTGGGGATGGTGCCGCCGACGACCTCGTCGAGGAACTCGAAACCGGCGCCGCGCGGCAGCGGTTCGACGCGCAGGAAGACCTCGCCGAACTGGCCGGCGCCGCCGGTCTGCTTCTTGTGCCGGTGGTGGCCGTCGGCGCGCGCGGAGACGGTCTCGCGGTAGGCGATGCGCGGCGGACGCGTGCTGACCTCGACGCCGTAGCGCTCCTTCATCCGCTCCAGCATCACGCGCAGGTGCAGCTCGCCCAGGCCGCGCACCACGGTTTCGTTCAGTTCCTTGCTGTGCTCGACGCGGAAGCAGGGATCCTCCTCGCCCAGCTTGTGCAGGGCGTTGGCCAGCTTCTGTTCCTGGCCCTTGTGCGCCGGTTCGATGGCGAGGCCGAACATGGGCTGCGGGAAATCGAGCGGCTTGAGGTGGATGTGGTCCTCGTCGTGGCTGTCGTGCAGCACGGCGTCGAAATGGATCTCGTCGATTTTGGCCACCGCGGCGATGTCGCCCGGGATGGCATCCTCGATCTCGCTGTGCTCCTTGCCGCGCAGCTTGAACAGATGCCCGACCTTGAACGGCTTCTTGCCATCGTCGATGAGGAGCTGGGTGTCGCGCCGCACCGTGCCCTGGTAGACGCGGAACACCGAGAGCTTGCCGACGAAGGGATCGTTGACGATCTTGAACACGTCCGCGATCACGTGCTTGCCGGCGTCGGGTTCGGCCAGGATCGGCTCCGCCGCCTCGCCCTCGCCCTTGACGAAGGGCGGCGGGTTGGCTTCAAAGGGATTGGGCATGAGGCGCTCGATAAGGTCGAGCAGCGCCTTCACGCCGGCGCCGCTGCGCGCCGAGACGAAGCAGATCGGCACCAGATGCCCCTCGCGCAGGCACTGCTCGAAGGCGTCGTGCAGCTCCTGCCCGGACAGTCCTTCCTCGCCCTCCTCCAGGTAGTGGCCCATGACCTCCTCGTTGATCGCGACCACCTGGTCGATGATCTGCGGGTGCGCCGCGGCGACGCTGCCGAAGTCGGCTTCGCCGTCGGGCCTGAGGAAACAGTCGACCACGCCCGCGCGCCCCTTCGCCGGCAGGTTGATCGGCAGGCACTCGCGCCCGAAGGCTTCGCGCAGCTGCTCGACCAGCAGTTCCAGATCGGCCTCTTCGTGGTCGATCTTGTTCACCACCAGCAGGCGACAGAGCCGGCGCGCCTTGGCGTACTCCATCATGCGCACCGTGCTGTGCTCGATGCCGGCCTGGGCATTGACCACGATCGCGGCGGTCTCGACCGCGGCCAGCGAGGACAGGGTCGGGCCGCGGAAGTCCGGGTAGCCGGGGGTATCGATCAGGTTGACGTGGACGCCGCCGTGGTCGATCGAGGCGATCACCGAATTGATCGAGTGGCCGCGCTCCTTCTCCATCGGATCGAAATCGGAAAGCGTGGTGCCGCGCTCCACGCTGCCTGCCGTCTGGATCGTGCCGCCGGCCTGCAGCAGGGCTTCGAACAGCGTGGTTTTGCCGGCGCCGGCGTGGCCTACGAGGGCCAGGTTCCGGATCTCTTCGGTGCTGTAGCTCGGCATGATCGTCCCTCCCCAGGGCTGGAAATCCCGGACGGAGGGCGGCGCGCTGTCGTCGACGGTCGGCGGCACCGGGTCGCGCTCCGCGACGGGCCGCGGATTCGCGGTGGTTGTGTGTCGATTCGACCAGCGCCTGGTTGCTGGCGCCGGCTTGCGCCTAGCCTTCCATCGCGGGCCGGTTCGGGTCAAGCCTCGCGCCCGCGCTGTCGCCAGCAGCCCGCGGGCGGTTACCATCCGGGGCTGGCAAACACGGCGGCACACCCATGCGCGGAGCGGGCGGCAGCGAAGGCGGCATCGGCATGTTCCTGATCGGCGTGGTCTGCAGCGTGGCCGGCGGCTGGTTGTTGCTGAACCAGGTCACGGTCGGCGGCCACGGCTGGAGCATCTATGGCTACAACAGCTTCGGGCTGTCGCTGCTGCCCTTCGCGATCGGCGTCGGGCTGCTGTTCTTCAACGGCCGCTCGGTGATCGGCTGGCTGCTGGTGATCGCCGGACTGACCATCATCGGCGCCGGCGTGCTGATGAACCTGCGCATCTGGTTCCAGCCCACCAGCCTGTTCAACACCCTGATGATGATCGGCCTGCTGGCCGCCGGCATGGGCCTGATCGCGCGCTCGGTGCGCGCGGCGGAGCGGGCCCTGGCCGACGAACAGGGCGCGAGCGGCGGGCCCGGTCCGGGGCGCGGCTGAGGCCGCAGGCGGCTAGGCGCCGACCCTTCGGCGCACGGCTTCGAAGTCGCGCACCGGGCGCACCTCGATGCTGCCGTAGCGCGACCAGGGAAACTGCGCGGCGATGCGCAGGGCCTCATCCATGTCGGCCGCCTCGATCAAGTTGAAGCCGCCCAGCACTTCGCGGGTCTCGGCGAAGGGCCCGTCGGTGATGCTGGCGCGACCCTCGCGCGTGCGCAGGGTCCTGGCCGTGGTCGGCGCTTCGAGCTGCTGCGAATCCAGCAGGCAGCCGTCGGCGCGAAGATGGTCGGCGTGCTGGATGCAGTCGCGCATGTGGGCGTCGAAGCGCCCCTCCGGCAAGGCATCGAGCCGCGCCTGGTCGATGTAGATCAGCAGCAGGAAGTGCATGGCGGTTCCGTCCTCCGGCAGCGAGAGCGGGCCGATGGTGACCGATGCGCCGGGGCCTGTCGAATCCGGGCCCGCTCGTCCGTCGTAGGATCAGGTGGCCGGCTCCGGCCGCCGTAACCCGACAGGAGAACCGCGATGCGCGTGATGGTGATGGTCAAGGCCACGGCCGATTCGGAAGCGGGCCTGATGCCCGAGACCGCCCTGCTGGAGGCGATGGGCAACTTCAACGAGGAACTGGCGCAGGCCGGCATCCTGCTGGCCGGCGACGGCCTGAAACCCAGTTCGCAGGGCGTGCGGGTGCGTTTCGAGGGCGAGGACCGGCGCGTGATCGACGGCCCCTTCAGCGAGACCAAGGAGCTGGTCGCCGGCTACTGGCTCTGGCAGGTGCGCTCGCTGGACGAGGCCATCGCCTGGGTGCGGCGCTGCCCCAAGCCGCACCGCGAGGACTGCGAGATCGAGATCCGTCCGCTGTTCGAGCTGGACGATTTCGGCGAGGCGCTCACCCCCGAGCTGCGCGCGCAGGAAGAACGTCTGCTGCACGGCCTGCGCTGAGGAGGGCAGGACATGCGCATCGATCCCTACCTCAACTTCGACGGCCAGTGCCGCGAGGCCTTCGAGCACTACGCCCGGGTCCTGGGCGGCCGCATCGAGGCGATGATGGACTTCGCCGGCACGCCGGAAGCCTGCGGCGGCGAACAGCCCGTGGCCGGCGAGCGCATCGTGCACGCCTGCCTGGTGGCCGGCGATGCCGTGCTGATGGGCTCGGACGTGCCGCCGGGCGTTCCCTGCAGCCCCGGCAGCCACTACGTCTCGATCCAGGTCGAGGACGCAGCCGAAGCGGCGCGCATCTTCGCCGCCCTGTCCGACGGCGCGACCGTGCAGATGGCCTTCGGCGCGACCTTCTGGTCGCCCGGCTTCGGCATGCTGCTGGACCGCTTCGGCACGCCCTGGATGGTCAACACCGTGGCGCCCGACGCAGGCTGCGGCGAGCCGGCATGAGGCCCGCGTCGAGCGGCGACGGCGCCGCATGAGCGCGGCCGAGGCGCATGCCCGCATCGAGGCGATCTGGCGGATCGAGTCGGCCCGCCTGATCGCCGGCCTGGCGCGCCGCCTCGGCGGCGACGTCGGCCTGGCCGAGGAACTGGTGCAGGACGCCCTGCTGGCCGCGCTGGAGCATTGGCCGCGCGAGGGCATCCCGGCCAATCCGGCGGCCTGGCTCACCGTCACGGCGAAGAACCGCGCCCTCGATCGCCTGCGCCAGGGCAGCCTGCGCCAGCAGAAGCTGGAGGAGCTGGCCTACTCGCTGCAGGCCACCGCCGGCAGCGACGACGGCCACGAGGTGGACGAGGCCATGGGCGACGACCTGCTGCGCCTGATCTTCATCGCCTGCCATCCGGTGCTGCCGACCGAGGCGCGGGTGGCGCTCAGCCTGCGCCTGCTGGCCGGCCTGAGCACGGCCGAGATCGCGCGTGCCTACCTCGTGCCCGAGCCCACCGTGGCGCAGCGCATCGTGCGCGCCAAGCGCACCCTGGCCGAGCGCGAGATCGCCTTCGAAGTACCCAAGGGCGAAGCCCTGCGGGAGCGCCTGGCCGCCGTGCTGGAGGCGATCTACCTGATCTTCAACGAAGGCTATGCCGCCAGCAGCGGCGAGGACTGGATGCGCCCGGCCCTGTGCGAGGAGGCCCTGCGCCTCGGCCGCAGCCTGGCCGGCCTGATGCCGCGCGAGGCCGAGGTGCATGCCCTGCTCGCGCTGATGGAGCTGCAGGCCTCGCGCCTGCACGCGCGCACCGATGCCGAAGGCGAACCGGTGCTGCTGGCCGAGCAGGACCGCGGCCGCTGGGACCGCCTGCTGATCCGGCGCGGTCTCGAGGGCCTGGCCCGCGCCCAGCGCCTTGGCGGCGGCGACACGCCCTACGCCCTGCAGGCGGCCATCGCCGCCTGCCACGCGCGCGCCGCGCGCTTCGCCGACACCGATTGGTCCAGCATCGCCGCGCTCTATGGCCGGCTCGCGGCCCTGCAGCCCTCGCCGGTGATCGAGCTGAACCGCGCCGTGGCCCTGGGCATGGCGCAGGGCCCGGCCGTCGGACTGGCCCATGCCGACGCCCTGCGCGATGCGCCGCGCCTCGCGCGCTACCACCTGCTGCCGGCCGTGCGCGGCGAGTTCCTGCAACGCCTGGGCCGCCTTGCCGAAGCGCGCGA
>JANJTY010000543.1 GCA_024710865.1 Lysobacteraceae bacterium
CGCTCGACCAGGGCGTAGCCAGGCGCACCGCAAGCGGGACAGCACGAATGCAGTTTCACCGCCAGGTCCTCGGCCGCGCGGCGGATGTTCTTCATGCGCCCCGGATGGGCATGGGCGCGCAGATCGAACTCGGCGAACACCTTGCCCGACGCGGAAAGCCGATGCGCCCAGGCGAAGGCGGCGCGCAAAACCGGCCAGCCATCAATGCCCTTGCGGATGCGCGGATCGTTCTCGCCGTCGGGCCGCAGCACGAGTTGCTGGGCGGGAAAGTCCGCCTTGCGGGCGAAGGCCTCGACGGCGGTCCAGTCCGCCGCCAGCAGGTGCCCGCCGCCGCCCGGCCCCTGGAACACGCCGCACACCTCGATGCCGAGTTCGTCGTCGATGAAAGTCAGCACCTCTACGTTCCAGGAAAACATGCCCGCGAAGGGATCGGGGCCGAAGCTGCCTTCGCTGGCCAGGCCGAGCGGGGATTTCGCGAGACTCATGCCGATCCGGGCCTTCCTGCGCGCCGCATCGAGCTGCGTGCCAAAGCGCGGGATGTCGCGGGTGAAGGTGCCGAGCTGGTCGGTGTCGTAGCCGGCGACGCGCTCGACGCGGCAGCCGGCCGCCGCTTCCAGTACGGGGGCGACGACGCGCTCCTTGCCGTGCTGGGTCAGGAAGGCGACGCACCGGCCGGCATAGGGCTGCCGCGTCATCGGGTTGTCCTTTCCGCCAGCGCGGCCTGCAAGGCCTGGATTTCCTTGCGCAGTTGCCGCATTTCCGCGTGCAGGTCCGTCTCGATGTGATCCCTGGCCGCGGCCAGCGCCTGCTCGGTCTGCCGGTGCTCCGTCTCGCTCACGGTCTGCATGGCGTTCACGATGATGGCGATGAACAGGTTGAGCATGGTGAAGGTGGCTACCAGGATGAAGGGGATGAAGAAGACCCAGGCATAGGGGAAGTGCTCCATCACCGGTCGGGAGATGCCCATCGACCAGCTCTCCAATGTCATGATCTGGAACAGCGTGTAGAGCGAGCGGCCGATGTCGCCGAACCACTCCGGATAGGCGGCGGCGAAGAGCGTGGTGGCGATCACCGCGAACACGTAGTAGATGATCAGCAGCACCATGGCGATCGAGCCAAGGCCGGGGATGGCCGCCAGCAGCGCTCCCACCACGCGGCGCATCGACGGCACCATGGTCAGTAGGCGCAGCACGCGCAACACCCGCAGGGCGCGCAGCACCGCCAGCGGCCCGGTGGCGGGAACGAGGGCAATCGCGACGACGGCGAAATCGAACACGCTCCACGGGTCGCGCCAGAAGGCGGCGCGATGGGCGTAGAGGCGCAGGGCGATCTCGGTGACGAAGACGGCGAGGATGGCCCGGTCGAGCGCGAGAATCAGGCCGCCCGCGGCCGCCATGGCGGCCGGCGCGGTTTCCAGGCCGAGCAGTGCGGCGTTGATGAGGATCAGCCCGATGATGGCGTTCTGGACGCGCGGTTGTTCGATCCAGCGGCGCACGCGCTGGCGCCTGTCCATCACGGTCATGGTTGCTTCCGCGTTCATCGCCACAGGCTCAGCGGCGGATCGTTGATCACGGCGCGCAGCACGTCGCTGCGCGAGACGAAACCCAGCAGCCGGCCGTCCTCGCCGACCACGGGCACGCCGTCGACCCCACCCGCCAGCATCGCCGCCGCGACCCGCCGGATGTCGGTGACCGGCGCGGCGGCGGCGACGGGGGTCGTCATCACGTCGCGCACGCGGCGGCGCAGGTGCTCGATGACTTCGCCGTCGTCGAGATCGATGGCCGTCAGCAGATCGCGCTCGCTGACGATGCCGACCAGATTGTCCGCGGCGTCGAGCACGGGCGCCTGGCGGATGTGCCGGTCGCGCAGGATGCGCCAGGCCTCGGCGGCCGTGGCGTGGTCCCGGACCGCGATGGCGGGACGGGTCATTGCCTGAACCGCGTGGATGAGGGGGCCGCGTTCCAGTTCCTCCGGCAGCATGGCGCGATAGGCGCGTACCGCTTCCTGCGACGGGTGTGCGGCGACCGCTTCGACGCCGAGTTCCTCTCCGTCCTGGGCGATTGCGCGCGCGGAACGCGCGCGCGCCAGCGGGCGCACGCGATCCATCGCTTCCAGCGTGCCGCTGAAAATCCGTCCGGTGATGCCATAGACCGAAAACATGACGTTACTCCCTTGGTCGGTTGCCTGCCGCGCCGCTTCTATGCCGAGCGCCGCAGTGCTTCGATGCGCTCCTCCAGCGGCGGATGGGTCATGAACAGGCGCTTCAGACCCCCGCCGACGCCGCCGGCGATGCCGAAAGCCGCCATCTTGTCGGGCAGCGGCTGCGGGTGCAGGCTGGCGAGGCGCTCCAGCGCCGCGATCATGTTCGGGCGGCCGGCCAGGCTGGCGCCGCCCTGGTCGGCGCGGAACTCCCGCTGGCGCGAGAACCACATGACGATGATCGAGGCAAGGATGCCCAGCACCAGTTCCGCGGCGATCATGGTGACGAAGAAGGCCGGCCCCTGGCCGCGCTCGGTCTTGAACACGACGCGATCCACCAGGTGGCCGATGACGCGCGAGAGGAACATGACGAAGGTGTTCACCACGCCCTGGATCAGCGCCAGCGTGACCATGTCGCCGTTGGCGGCATGAGCGATTTCGTGACCGATGACGGCCTCCGCCTCGCTTTTCGACATCTGCTGCAACAGGCCGGTCGAGACGGCGACCAGCGAACTGTTCTTGCTCATGCCGGTGGCGAAGGCGTTGACCTCCGGCGTTTCGAAAATGCCGACCTCGGGCATTTTGATGCCCGCTTTGGCCGAGTATTCGCGCACCGTTTCCATCAACCAGAATTCGGTCGAGTTCGAGGGCGTCTCGATCACCTGCACACCCATCGCCCTCTTCGCCGACCACTTGGAGATGGCGAGAGAAATGAAGGAGCCGCCGAAGCCCATGACCGCGGCAAAGATCAGCAGCGACGTCAGGTTTAGGCCGTTGGCATTCAGGTAAGGCTCGACGCCCAAGAGGCGCATGGTGACCGACAGCACCAGCACGATGGCGAGGTTGGTGGCGAGGAAGAGGATGATGCGTTGCATGAGAGAACCCCGATTCAGCGGAAAGCCGGCAGGCCGAGCGGCGAGAACAGTTTCATTGGCGGATATCGTGGGGCTCGAAAGCGCGGCAGGGTCCGAGGATCGTCGCGACGACGACCGCGTTCTGCACCTCGCGACGGCCGCCGAGCAGCGACGCTCGGGAAAAGCGCCGTCGCGGCGGCGCGCGCGAAGCCTCGGGCGCAGCGCTGCGTCCGAATCCACCGGCGACCGGGGCGGAAACCGCGGACGCGGCCGGGGCGTCCTCCGGCGCCTCGGGAATCTGCTCAAGACGCTCGTCCCAGGCGGGCTCCGGCGGCGCTTGCGGTCCGAATCGCTTCATCAGGTATTGGAACAGCACGATGGCCAGAAAGATCAGCACATAGAGCAGTTCCGCCGGGACATCTTTCATGGGATTGGTCCTAGTTGGGCTCGGTGGCAAGCGGCGCGTTTTCGGCGCCGGCGATTTCTTCGCGCATGCTCGTGTCGGTCTGCAGGTTCTTCATGCGGTAATAGTCCATGATGCCGAGGTTGCCCTGACGGAAGGCCTCGGCCATGGCGCGCGGCACTTCGGCCTCGGCTTCCACGACGCGCGCACGCATCTCCTGCTCCAGGGCGACGGCCATGGCGCGGCGCTCCTCGGCCTTGGCCTGGGCGATCTGCTTGTCGGCATTGGCCTGGTCGATCTGCAGCTTGGCGCCGATGTTCTCGCCCACGGTCACGTCGGCGACGTCGATCGACAGGATCTCGTAGGCCGTGCCGGCGTCGAGGCCCTTGGAGAGGACGTGCTTCGAGATGTGATCCGGACTCTCCAGGACGCTCTTGTGGCTCGCCGAGGAACCGATGGTGCTGACCATGCCTTCGCCGACGCGCGCGATGATCGTCTCCTCGCCGGCGCCGCCCACCAGCCGGTCGATGTTGGTGCGCACCGTGACCAGGCAGACGGCGATGAGCTGGATGCCGTCCTTGGCCACCGCTGCGATCTTCGGCGTCTGGATCACCTTTGGCAGCACCGACATCTGCACCGCCTCGAGAACATTGCGTCCGGCCAGATCGATGGCTGCCGCGCGCTTGAAGGGCAGGGGGATGTTGGCCTTGTCCGCCGAAATCATGGCGTTGACCACCCTGACGACATTGCCGCCCGCCAGAAAGTGGGCTTCGAGATCGTTGCTGGAAATATCCAGGCCGGCCTTCACCGCGCTGATCCGCGCCGTGACCACCGTGGCCGGCGGCACGCGGCGCAGGCGCATGGCGATCAGGGTGAACAGTCCGACGTAGGCCCCCGAAGCCCAGGCGGAAATCCAGAGCGGAACGGGCACGAGATACAGGATGAAGGCGAGCCCCGCCACCACTGCTATGAGCAGGCCCAGACCGCCCGTCATGCCCGTCATGCCAATCAGGATGTCATTCATTTCATATTCCTTTGTTGCCGATGTGCGGTATTCGCCGCACGACGATTGCCGCGGAAGCCGCGACTACTCATTGCTGTTCAGGCCCATGAAGCCGGTCAGTGCGAACACGGCGGGTTGGTCGAGGCTCATTGCGGTCTCCATTCGTTGTGTGAATGAAGAGTGGAAAGGCGCTCGCGGCAGAAGGCGGCGATGTCGTCCGCCGGCATGGCACGCGCGAAATGCCAACCCTGCGCCAGGTGGCAGCCGTGCGCGCGCAGCCAGGCGAGTTGGCCGGCGGTCTCCACGCCCTCGGCCAGCGTGCGGGCGCCCAGGGCCTCGGCCATGGCGATGATGGCGGCGGTGATGGCCGCATTTTCGGCGTCCTCCGGCAGACCGGCGACGAAGGACATGTCGATCTTCAGCAGGTCGACGCGGACATGCTTCATGCTTGCGAGCGACGAATAACCGGTGCCAAAGTCGTCGATGGCGAGGTGCACCCCGGTATCGGTCATGGCGCGCAGGCGCGTGCGCGCCTGGTTGATGTCGCGCATCGTCACGCTTT
>JANJTY010000589.1 GCA_024710865.1 Lysobacteraceae bacterium
CCCTTGTGGCTTTCGAGGTTGGTGTAGAACACGAAGCCGCGCTCGTCGAAGCCCTTGAGCAGCACGGTGCGGGCCGAGACGCGGCCGTCGCCATCGGCCGTGGCCAGGGTCATCGCGGTGGGCTCGGGATCGCCGGCCACGCGGGCCTCGTCGAGCAGTTCGCCGAAGGTCAGCAGGGCCTCGGCGAAGAGGTCGGTGGGTTCGGGATGGGGCAGGTCGTCGCGCATGCCGCCAGTATGCCAAGCCGCGGTCGCTTTACCCATATCCATGTGGCGCGGCGCACGCGGCGAGAGCCGCTCTCCGCGCCTCCGCGATGGCGTTTCGGCTTGAATGACAGACGCCCGCGGCAGGCCTCAGAGCTGCTCCAGCCGGTAGCCGTGCTGGTAGACCGCGGTCAGGCGCCAGCCGTGCTCGCCGTTGAGTTCGAGCTTCTTGCGCAGGCGGCTGACGTGGGTGTCGACGGTGCGCGTGGCGACCGCGTTGTGGATGTTCCAGACGTGGCGCAGCAGGGCCTCGCGGCTGACCACGCGGCCGCGGCGGCGGAACAGGTACTGGGCCAGTTCGAACTCGCGGTCGGTGAGCGGAATGTCCTCGCCAGCGAGCGCGACCCGACGGCGCTGGACATCGATCAGGAAGGGATCGATGTCCTCCAGCGAAAGGGTGTCCTCACCCAGACCGACGCGGCGCAGCAGAACGTTGATGCGCGCCACCAGTTCGCCCTGGCGCGGCGGCTTGATGAGGTAGTCGTCGGCGCCTTCGGACAGCCCGGCGACCACGTCGGCCTCGTCGTCGCGGCCGGTGAGGAACAGCACCGGCAGCTGGCGGTAGCCCGTTTCGCGCAACCAGCGCAGCACGCTGATGCCCTCGTCGTCGGGCAGGTTCCAATCCAGGATCAGGGCGTCGACCGCCTCGGCGCCGAGGCGACGCCGGAACTCGGCGGCCTGCACGAAAAGCTTGCAGCCGAAGCCGGCATCCAGCAGCCAGCGGCTGAACAGGGCCGACTGGTCCGGATCATCCTCCAGCAGGCCGATGGTGAGACTGGGTTCCGACAAGCGTTTCTCCCCGCGCGTGACGGCGCGACGGAATCCGCTTCCGTCGCGAGAATGTGAATCGGCTGGAACTATAGCAAAAGGGCAGGCGGCGTCCGCGCTCGCAGCGCGGCGCGTCAGGCGCGTTCGCCCACCGCGGGCAGGACGGAATACCCGGCACGGTAATCGGGATAACGCGGCTCCCAGCCGCTCGCGCGCAGTCGGGTATTGGCGACGCGCTTTCCGCGCGGCGCTCCCGTGTCCTGTGGCAGCGGATTCAGGCCGAGGCGCTGGCGCAGGAACGACAGGACCTCGGCTTCCAGCGCCGGCGCATCATCATTCAGCAGCCACACTGGCGCGGCCGCGGGGAGGTCGAGCAGGTGGTGCAGTGCCGCGGCGGCATCGTCGATGTGGATACGGTTGGTCCAGCGCGCCGGCGGCACCGCTTCGCGCCGGGCCAGCGTGAGCATGCGCTCCCGCCCTGGACCATAGAGGCCGGAGCAGCGCGCCAGCACGACCTCGCCGCCGCGTGCCCGCAGGGCGCGCTCGGCCTGCATCAGCACGTCGCCATTGAAAGCAGCGGGCGAGGTCGGGCTGTTCTCGTCCACCCACTCGCCGGCGTCCTGCCCGTAGACCGCGGTGGACGAGACGAACAGCACGCGGCCCGTGTTTCCCGCGGCGTCCAGCACGTGCTGGCTGCCCTCGAGGTAGGTGCGTCGATAACTGTCCACGTCGCGCGCTCCGGGCGTGGCGCAGAGCACGACGGCATCCAGCTCGCGCGGAATCGCGGTGAGGGTGGACGGATCGGTGAGATCCGCCGCGACGCCCCGGATCGGCGGCGGCAGGCGTTCGATGCGACGGCGCAGGCCGAACACCGCATCGCCGCGCGAGGCGAGGCACAGACCGAGGCGCGTGCCAAGATCGCCGCAGCCGGCGATCAGCACGCGCCGGCCGATGCTCATGCCGGCGCGGCGGCTGGTGGCGGCGCGACCCGCGTCGGCCGCGGCAGGTAGCGCAACCAGATCAGCCATACCGCCAGCGCGTCGAGCACGATCAGGGCCTGCCACAGGTAGAGGTGGAACCAGTCGAACCAGGTCTGGCTCCACTGCCCCATGTAGAACAGGCTGATGATGCGCACCAGGTTGAGCGCCTGGATCGCGACGAAGCCGATCAGGATGCCGACCAGCTTGTGCTTCCAGGGCGAGGGGAAGGCCAGCACCGCGCTGACCAGGATGATGACCGCCTCGATGCCGTCGCAGCCCGGCGCGATCGCCACCGCGAAGCCGTTCTCCAGGCTGCGGATGATCACGCCCTCGGCATGCACGTTCTTGTCGAACAGCATGATGAGGAAAGCGCTGATGTCGGCCAGCAGACCGGTGAACGGCAGGGTGACGTGGTCGCGCACCACGGTCGTGATGCGCAGGGCGAACAGCCCCGTCAGCAGCGCGACGAAGAGGAAGAAGAATCGGGCCATGGATGAGGCGCAGAACGGAACGTTGGCAATGCTAGCATCCGGGGCGTGAATCCCGCGCCCAACCTCATCCTCGTCGGACCCACCGGGGCCGGAAAATCGGCCATTGGCCGGCGCCTGGCCGCGCGCCTGGGCCTCGAGTTCATCGACCTGGACCAGGTCATCGAGCGCGAAAGCGGCGCACGCATCGCGCTGATCTTCGAAGTGGAGGGCGAGGCCGGTTTCCGGCGCCGCGAGTCGGCCTGCCTTGCCGCGGCCTGTGCCGGCACGGGTCGCCTGATCGCCACCGGCGCCGGCGCCGTGCTCGATCCAGGCAACCGCGACGTGCTGTCGCGCAGCGGTTTCGTCGTGCACCTGCACACTTCGATCGAGCAGCAGCTGCGGCGCCTGGAGCACGACCGCAGCCGGCCACTGCTGCGCACCCCTGACCGAAACGAGCGCCTGCAGGCGATGGCGGCCGAGCGCGGCCCCCTCTACCGGGCCGTCGCCGACCTGCGCTTCTGCTCGGACGGTCTCTCGGTGCCGGTCGCAAGCGACCGCCTGGCGCGCCTCCTGGCGCAGCGCTGGCAACCGCAGGTGGCGGCCTGATGCGCCGGCTCGACGTGGCGCTGGGCGTGCGCAGCTACCCGATCCGGATCGGGCCAGGCCTGCTCGGTCGACCCGAGCTGTTCGAGCCGGTCCTGCCCGGCCGCCATGCCCTGCTGCTGTCGGACAGCCAGGTCGCGCCGCTGTACGCCGAGCGCGTGCTGACGGCGCTGCCGGCGCGGCTGCAGGTGCGGGTGCACACCATCCCGGCCGGCGAGCAGCACAAGACCCTGGCCAGCGCCGAATCCTGCTTCGCCGCCCTGGCCGAACTGCGCGCCAGCCGCGACGCCTGCGTGATCGCGCTGGGCGGCGGCGTGATCGGCGACCTCGGCGGCTTCGTCGCGGCCTGCTGGATGCGCGGCATCCGCTTCCTGCAGCTGCCCACCACCCTGCTGGCGATGGTGGACTCCTCGGTCGGCGGCAAGACCGCGGTCGACCTGCCGCAGGGCAAGAACCTGGTCGGCGCCTTCCACCAGCCCAGCGCCGTGATCGCCGACACCGACACCCTTGCCACCCTGCCGCCGCGCGAGCTGCGCGCCGGCCTGGCGGAGGTGGTCAAGTACGGCGCGATCTTCGATGCCGCCTTCCTCGACTGGCTG
The DNA here is from genome assembly GCA_024710865.1 of Lysobacteraceae bacterium. Lineage (GTDB taxonomy): Bacteria > Pseudomonadota > Gammaproteobacteria > Xanthomonadales > Xanthomonadaceae > JANJTY01. Next base: position 3,684 of record JANJTY010000589.1, read on the forward strand.
GAGGCGAACGCGCAGGCCCTGCTCGATGGTGAAGCCGAGGTGCTGTCCGGGGCGATCGAGCGCAGCTGCCGCTTCAAGGCCGAGGTGGTCGCGCGCGACGAGACCGAACAGGGCGAGCGCGCCCTGCTCAACCTCGGCCACACCTTCGGCCACGCGATCGAGACCGAACAGGGCTACGGCGGCCTGCTGCACGGCGAGGCGGTGGCGGTGGGCATGGTCCTAGCGGCGCGGCTCTCGGCCCGGCTCGGCCTCGCCCCGGCCGCGGATGCCGAGCGCCTGGTCGGACTGCTCGCGCGTCTCGGCCTGCCCACGCGGATTCCAGCGGGACTCGATCCCGCAAAGCTGCTGGCGCACATGCGGCTGGACAAGAAGAACCTGTCCGGGCGCCTGCGCCTGATCCTCTGGCGCGGCGCCGGCCAGGCGCTCATCGTGCCGGACGTGGACGAGGCCGCGGTGCTTGGCTTGCTGCGCGACTGAGCCCGGCTATTCCGGCTCCTGCACCGCGTAGCCGCGTTCGGCCAGCGTGTCGAGCACGCTGTCCTTGCCCAGCAGCAGCCGCATCGGCAGCACGGCAAAGGTGCTGCGGTGCTCGGACAGCGCCTTCTCGGCCGCCTCCAGCCAGGCCTCGCGCAGGCGCTGCGGCAGTTCTGCGATGCCCTGCTCGCTGAACACGCTGGCCTGCATCACGGCCTCGATGCAGGCCGGGCCGGGATCGGCCACCGGCAGCCGGCGCAGCAGGTCCAGATCGCCAATGGCCCAGGCCTCGGCGCGCTCGCGCATGGTGGCGAGGTCGGCCTCCAGCCGGTCGAGGGTGAGGGCGAAGCACTCGGTGTCGTCCAGCGTGGTGCGGGCGAAGGCCTTGATCGTGGACTTGGGGTCCTCGATGCGCACCGGCACCTTGGGCTGGAACTGGGCCACGCCGTGGCGGTCGGCGGCCTTTTCCACGATCGGCCACACCAGGTCGCGACGGCGCAGGCCGACATCCTCGGTGGCCTCTTCATAGAGCTTGCCGGCGGCGAACAGCGGCCGCCAGGTCTCCACCTTGCGGTTGCGCTTGAGGTGGCGCTGCTTGAGCGGCTGCCAGCGCGCATACAGTTCCGGCGGCAGCACGTCGGCCAGTTTCGCATCATCCGGATTGCGGCGCGCGCCCAGCAGCGAGGGCAGCAGGAACAGGGCGCGGATGCGGCCGACCCCGGCCTCGAAATCGACCGCCGGCGGCGCCAGCAACAGCTGCGACGCGGCAACGCGCTGCTCGACCTCGTCCGAGCGCCAGCGGAAGCGCTTGGGCAGGGGCGAGAGGGTTCCAAGCAGCCAGAGTTCATTGTCGCCGCGGCTGACGCGCCAGAGCCCGGGTCCGGGCATTTCTCCGGTGACGACGACCTCGGACAGCAACGGCGCGGTCTCGGGCTCGACCGGCGCAGGCGCCTCGGCAGCGGCGACGCCGGCGAACGCGAGCGCAGCAAGGAACATCCAGTGGGGGGACATGCAGGCGGGCTCCATCCGCAGGGCGCCGCGCAGCTTACGCAGGCCGCTGGAAGAGCGCGTCAGGATTCCGTTACGGCCGCGCGAGGACTCACCCGCCGTTCAAGCCGCACCTCCGCACCCGGCCCAGCCGGTAGCATGCACGGGGTGCGATCGCCCTTCCCCGTCCTTCCCGCCGCCCTCGTGTTGCTCGCGTTCGCGACGCCCCTCGCCGCGGCGCCGCCGGCCGTGCTGGAGCGCGGCAATGGCCCCGAGCCGTCCACCCTGGACGCGCACCGCTGCACGGAGGTGTCCTGCGGCAACCTCCTGCGCGACCTGTACGAAGGCCTGGTGGCGGAGGACGCCAGCGGGCGCGTCATCCCGGGCATGGCCGAGCGCTGGGAAACCGCGCCGGACGGCCTGACCTGGACCTTCCACCTGCGCCCGGACCTGCGCTGGTCGAACGGCGAGCCGCTCGATGCGGCGCAGATCGTGGCCAGCTTCCGGCGCGCGCTGGATCCGGCCACCGCGGCGCCGGGCGCGCCCTGGTTCGACGCCGTCCTCAATGCCGCCGCGGTGCGGCGCGGCGAGTCCCCGTCGGACGCGCTTGGCCTCGACGCGCCCGACGCGCGCACCGTGCGGATCCAACTCGAACGCCCCGCGCCGCTGCTGTCCCTGCTGCGCCTGCCGCCGGCCCTGCCGATCCATCTGCCGGCGCTGGCCGAGCATGGCGCCCGCCACACCCGCCCCGGCAACCTGGTCGGCAACGGCGCCTACCGCCTCGCGGACTGGGTGATGCACGCGCACATCCGGCTGGAGGCGAATCCGCACTTCCACAGCCCGCCGCCGATCGCCGCGGTGCGCTTCCACGTCACCGAGGACGCCGCCAGCGAGCTCAAGCGCTTCGCCGCGGGCGACCTGCACCTGACCGAAACCGTCCCGCCCGGACGCCTGGAGTCGCTGCGCGCGCGCTTCGGC
>JANJTY010000101.1 GCA_024710865.1 Lysobacteraceae bacterium
TGCCCAGGGCGGCGTTGTCCACCGAATGCCCGTGGTTGACCATCGCCACCGGCGCGGCGGTCATCACGAACGCCATCACCCCATAGGACACCACGCCCGCGGCCACGGCCAGCGCGTAGCGCGGCATCGCCAGGAGCTGCAGCACCGTGCGGCCGCTGTCGGCGGCGGCTTCGGCCGGGGTCTGGCGCGGCGTGCGCAGCATCAGCAAGATCGGCAGGGCGATCAGCGGCAGCAGCGCCTGGCTGAGGAAGCTGCCGACGTAGGGCGTGCCCGCTACCGCGTCGCGCGTGAAGATCACCAACTGCGGCCCGATGATGGCACCCGCGAGACCCCCCACCATTACCCAGGAAATCGCCTTGGCCTTGAGCGCGTCCTCGGCGGTGTCGGCGGCTGCGAAGCGGTAGCTCTGCACATACGCGCCGTAGAAGCCCGCCAGGAAGGTGCCGGCGCAGAAGATCCAGAACGAGGCCAGCATGATGCCCAACGCGGCGATCAGGCCCGAGGCCACGCCGAAGCCGACCCCCACCACGTATCCGTTGCGGCGGCCATGGTGCCGCATGATGAAGGCGGCAGGCAAGGTGCCGATGGCAAGACCCAGGCCGAACAGACTCACGGGCAAGGTGATCCAGGCCGAATTCTTGGCAAGCTGCTGGCCGACCAGCCCACCCAGCGACATCACGATGGGCGCGCTGGCGCCGCCGAGCGCCTGCGCGGCGGTGAGAACGCCGATGTTTCGGCGCGTGATGCTCTGGTCGGTCATGGGCGTCTTTCTTATTCGTTTGTCTGGCCGGAAATATTACACGCATGAATATATATTCAGTTATATGGACATGCGATGCTCACGAACCATCGCGAGCCGGTCCATCCTCGGAAGCCCCGGCGGAAGCAGCACCGTGCAGGGCCAATGCGAGCAGGTGCTCTTTCACCTGGATCAGTTGCTCCATGCGTTCCTCAACACAGGCGAGATGGCCTTGGACAGCCTGCCTTAGCAGCTCAGGTTCCAGGACCCCCTCATGTGCCCAACCCAGTAGGCGGCGCACGTCATCCAGGCCGATTCCCGAGGCACGGTAGTTGCGAATCAGGTGAAGCCGTTCGACATGGGCCGGGCCATAGCGCCGATAGTTGTTGCGTGACCGCTCCGGGGCTTGCAACAGGCCCTCCCGCTCGTAGAACCGAATGTTCTCCGGGGGGGTGCCCGTCAAGCGCGCAAGTTCACCGATCCTCATCCGGTTCTCCGTGCGCAACGATGGGGAACGCCGCCGTTGCGCATAGCCCTTATCCCGGCGACCGGGCGGATGGTTGCCCGGTGGCGCCCGATTGCACCGTGTGCTCAGTCCAGCCGCCACCCAGCGCCTTGTAGAGGTGGATGAGGTTGTTCAGCCGCGTCAGGCGCGTGCGCACCAGGGTCTGCTGCGCACCGTACTGTGTGCGTTGCGCATCGAGCAAGGTGAGGTTGTCGTCCACGCCTTCCTGGAAGCGTTGCTCGGCTAGTTGGTAGGCTTTCTGGCTAGCCGCTACCAGGAGCTGCTCCGAGCGGATCTGCTCATCAAGCGTGCGCTTGCCCGCCAAGCCGTCAGCCACCTCAGCAAAGGCCGCCTGGATAGACTTCTCGTAGTTGGCGATTTCGATCCTCTTTTGTACCTGTGCCACGTCCAGATTGGCTCGCAACGCGCCGCCGCGGAAGATGGGCAGCGTGATCTGCGGCAGGAAGCTCCAGGCCCGCGAGCCCGAATCGAACAGGCCGTCCAGCGAAGCGCTGGCCGTGCCCGCCGAGCCCGTGAGGCTAATCGTCGGGAAGAACGCGGCCCGCGCCGCGCCGATGTTGGCGTTGGCGCCGATCAGCATCTGCTCGGCGGCGCGGATGTCCGGCCGACGCGCGAGCAGTTCGGACGGCAGGCCGCTCGGCAGGTCGGTCGGCACGATGTCGTCCGGCAGCGCCACGGCCTCGTCAAGCTGCCGGGACAGCTCCGGCGTCAGCGGCTGGCCCAACAGCAGCACCAGCGCGTTGCGGTCCTTGGCCGCCTGCCGCGTGTAGGCGGCGCGGTTGGCCTCGGCGGTGCGCAGCGCGATCTCCGCGCGGCGCAGGTCGAGCTGCGTGGAATTTCCCGCTTCCACCAGTTGGGTGGTCAGGTCATAGGAGCGCTTCTGTGTGGCGAGGGTGTCGCTCGTCAGGCGCAGCAGTTCCTGGTCGGCGCGCAGCGTGAGGTAGGCGCTGGCCACCTCGGACACCAGGCTCATCTGCGTGGCGATGCGGGTCTCGTCGAGGGCCAGGTAGGACGCCAGCGCCCGGTCGTTGAGGCTGCGGATGCGGCCCCACAGGTCCAGCTCCCAGGCGGCCGTCACCCCGGCCACGTCGTAGCGCCGGAGCACGTCGCTTTGCCCCGTGGTACTGAGGTCGGCCGGTACGCGCTCTGACGCGCCGCGGGCGGAAACGCCCAGGTTCGGCAGCATCTCGGCACGCTGGATACGGTACAGCGCCTGAGCCGCCTCCACGTTGAGCGCGGCTTTGTGCATGTCGCGGTTGTTCTCCAGCGAAATGCCGATCAACTGCTGCAGCAGCGGGTCGCGGAAGAAGTCCCGCCAACCGATCTCGGCCGTGATCGCGTCGTCGGGCGTCGCGGCCGCCAGTTCCACATAGGCCGCGCCCGAGGGATAGGCCGTGTCGATCGGCGCTGCGGGCCGGTCATACTTCGGTGCCATGGAGCAGCCAGTCAACGCCGCCGCGAGGGCGAGCGGCGCCAGCGTCCTGGCGGGTCGTGTGAATGCGAAAGATGTTTTCATGTCGTATGTCCTCCTGGCCGTCATGCGTGCTGGTCGGTCATGCCGCCACGGGCATGGCGCGCTTCGCGGCGCAGCGCCAGCTTGCGCACCACAACGTAGAACACCGGCGTCAGCACCAGGCCGAATACCGTCACGCCCAGCATGCCGGCGAACACCGCGATGCCCATGGCGTGGCGCATCTCGGCGCCCGCACCGCTGGCCAGCACCAGCGGCACCACGCCAGCGATGAAGGCGAACGACGTCATCAAGATCGGGCGCAGCCGCAAGCGCGCGGCTTCGAGCACGGCTGCCAGCGGATCGGCCCCTTCGCTTTCCTTCGCGCGGGCGAACTCCACGATCAGGATCGCGTTCTTGGCAGCCAGGCCGACCAGCACCACGAAACCGATCTGCGTGAAGATGTTGTTGTCGCCCCCAGAGAGCCAGACGCCGGCGATCGCCGAGAGCAGCGCCATGGGTGCAATCAGCAGCACAGCGAACGGCAGCGACCAACTGTTGTACTGGGCCGCCAGGAACAGGAAGGCGAGCAGCACCGCCAGCGCGAAGATGTAGATCGCCGTGTTGCCAACCCGTTTTTCCTGGAAAGTCAGGTCCGTCCATTCGTAGGTCATACCGTCCGGCAGCGATTCGCTCACGATCTTCTCAATCGCGGCGGTGGCCTGGCCGGACGAGTAGCCCGGCGCTGGCCCGCCGCTGATGTCGGCCGAGGGAAAGCCGTTGTAATGCATCACCCGGTCGGGGCCGGAACTGCGCTCGATGGTCGCGATCGCGCTCAGCGGGATCATGTCGCCCGCTGCATTGCGCACCTTGAGCATGCCTATGTCCTCAGCCTGCATGCGGAACTGCGCATCGGCCTGGGCCATGACCCGGTAGGTGCGACCGAAGCGGTTGAAGTCGTTGACGTAGAGCGAGCCAAGGTTGACCTGCAGGGTGTCGAACACCTCGGTCAGCGATACGCCCTGCGACTTGGCCTTCACCCGGTCGATGTCCACCTGCAACTGCGGCGCATTGGTCTGGAAGCTGGCGAGCATGTTCGCCAGCTCGGGCGCCTGCATGGCCTTGCCCATGATCTGGCCCTGTGCCTGCGCAAGCGCCTCGGGACCCAGGCCCGCCCGGTCCTCGATCTGCAGCTTGAAGCCGCCCATCGAACCCAGGCCCGGCACCGGCGGCGGCGGGAAGATGCCAACGAAGCCGTCCGGGATCTGGCTGAACTTGCCCACGAGCTTGCCCTGGATGGCGAAGGCCGACAGCGACGGGTCCTTGCGCTCATCGAAGGGCTTGAGCATGGCGAACATCAGCGCGGTGTTCGGCTGGTTCACCGGTCCATTGACCGACAGGCCCGGGAAGGCCACCACGCTCTCGACGCCCGGCTCAGCCAGTGCGATCTTGGTCATCTCCTTGACGACCGCCTCGGTGCGATCCAGCGAGGCGCCGGTCGGAAGCTGGGCGATGCCCACGAGATAGTACTTGTCCTGGGCCGGCACGAAGCCCGCAGGCACCTTGTGGAAGCCCAGCCAGGTCAGGCCCAGGAAGCCGACGTAGAGCAGCAGCACGATGGCGCTGCCGCGCACCGCGCGGCGCACGCCCCCGACGTAGGAATTCGAGGCGCGATCGAAGAAGCGGTTGAAGCGGCGGAAGAAGCCGCCGAACACGCCGTCGATGATGCGCGTGAGACGATCGGGCTTGGCCGCGCCGTGGTGCGGCTTGAGCAGGATGGCGGCCAGCGCTGGCGACAGCGTAAGCGAGTTGATCGCCGACAGGATGGTCGAGAACGCGATGGTCAGCGCGAACTGGCGATAGAACTCGCCCTGCAGCCCCGACAGGAACGCCGAGGGGATGAAGACCGCTGCCAGCACCGAGGTGATGGCCAGGATCGGGCCAGTCACTTCATCCATCGCCTTGCGCGCCGCATCCTTGGGCGATTCGCCCAGCGCCATGTGGCGCTCCACGTTCTCCACCACCACGATGGCGTCATCCACCACGATGCCGATGGAGAGCACGAGGCCAAACAGCGACAGCGTGTTCAGCGAGAAGCCGAACATGTGCATCACCGCGAACGTGCCGACCAGCGAGACCGGCACGGCGATCAGTGGAATGATCGACGCGCGCCAAGATTGCAGGAACAGCACCACCACGATCACCACCAGGAGGATGGCCTCCAGCAGCGTGACGGCGACGGACTGGAGCGAGGCGCGCACGAAGACTGTGGGGTCGTAGGCGATCTTGTACTCGATGCCTTCGGGGAACTTGGCCTGCAGCCGCTCCATCGTCGCGCGCACCGCGCTGGACGTGTCCAGGGCATTGGAGCCGGGCGTCATCAGGATTTGCAGGCCGACCGCGTTCTCGCCGTCGAGCTGGCCGCGCATGGTGTAGTTGTCCGAGCCCAGTTCCAGGCGTGCGACGTCGCGCAGGCGGGTCACCTGGCCGTTGGCGCCGGCCTTGATCACGATGTCGCCGAACTGCTCTTCGGTGGTCAGGCGCCCCAGCGCATTGACGCTGACCTGGAAGGCGGCCGACGCATTCGGCTGCTGGCCGATCGAGCCGGCTGCGACCTGCACGTTCTGCTCGCGGATGGCGGCGACCACATCGCTGGCGGTCATGCCCCGCGATGCGACCTTCTCGGGGTCGAGCCAGACGCGCATTGCGTACTCGCCTTCACCGCCGATGATCACGTTGGCGATGCCCGGCAGGCGCGCCAGTTCGTCGCGCACGTTGAGCATCGCGTAGTTGGACACGTACAGCGGGTCGTAGCGGTCCCCCGGCGAGAGCATATGCACCACCATGAGAATATCGGGCGCGGTCTTGTCGGTGACCACGCCGATGCGCTGGACCTCGGGCGGCAACCGGGGCAGCGCGCGTGAGACGCGGTTCTGCACCTGGATCTGCGCGACGTCGGGGTCGATGTGCTGCTCGAACGAGATGGTCAGCACCATCCGCCCGTCCGTGGACATCTGGGACTGCATGTACATCATGCCTTCCACGCCGTTGACCGCCTGCTCCAGCGGCGATGCCACGGTGTCGGCGATCACCTGCGGGTTGGCGCCGGGATAGCTGGCGGTGACCTGCACCGTCGGCGGCGTGACCTGGGGGTACTCGCTCAGGGGGAGCTGGAAATAGCTGATCGCGCCCGCGATCAGCATCAGCACCGACAGGACGATGGCGAAGATCGGCCGGTTGATGAAGAAGCGGGGGAAATTCATTTGCGGGCCTCCGCCGAGCCGGCCGCGCCGTCAGCCTTGGCGGGGTCCGCGCCACCGGCCTTGGCAGGCGCCGCAGCGGGAGCCGGAGCGTTTGCCGCAGCCTTGGTCGCGCCGGTCGCGCCGGCGGCCGGTGCCGCGGGCGCCTGCATGGGCACCATGCGCGGCGTGACCGCCATGCCGGGGCGCACGAGGCCCTTGATGATGATCTTCTCACCGGCCTGCAGGCCGCCGTTGATGACGCGCAGCCCGTCCACCACCGGCCCCAGTTCGATGGGCCGGTACTGGGCCTGGTTGTTCTCGCCCACGACCAGCACGTAGTTGCGCCCTTGGTCGGTGCCCACGGCCTGATCGTCGATCAGGACGGCCTCGCGCGCCGCGCCGGTGGACAGCTTGGCCCGGGCGAACATGCCGGGTGCCATGCGCCCATCCGGGTTGGGCACAACGGCGCGCGCGCGGATCGTGCCGGTGCTTCGGTCAATGGTGTTGCCCACGAAGTCGAGCGCGCCCCTGTGCGGGAAACCCTTGTCCGTGGTCAGCCCGACCTGCACGGGCAGCGAAGCCTTGCTACCGGCGCCCGCAGCGGGCCGCGAGCGGCTGACGACGTTGAGATAGGTGGCCTCATCAATGTCGAAGTACACGTGCAACGGGTCGATGGATACGATCGTGGTCAGCAGCGTGGCCGCGCCGGCGCCGCCACCGCTGACCAAGTTGCCCTCGGTCACGAGCACGCGGTCGACGCGCCCGGCGATGGGCGCAGTGACGCGGGCGTAGGACAGGTCCAGCTGAGCCGCAGCAACGGCGGCCTTAGCCGCCTGCACCTGAGCCTGGCGCGCGTTGCGTGCGGAGGCGGCATCGTCATAGGTCTTGCGCGCGACGGCGCCGGTCGCCACCAGGCGCTCGGCGCGGTCAAAGTCGGCCTGGGCCTGGCTGGCCAGCACCTCGGCCTGACGCAGTTGCGCCACGGCCGTGTCGAGCGCAACCTGGAACGGCCTCGGGTCGATCTGGAACAGCAGTTGGCCCTTGCGCACGAGGCTACCTTCGGGAACGCTCACCGCATCGACGGCGCCGCCGACCCGCGAGCGCAGCTCGACGGTCTTGGGCGCGGCCAGGAAGCCGGTGTACTCGGCCGATGGCGCGACCGTGCGGGTAATGACCTCGGCCACGGGCACCTGCGGCGCCATCGGCGCGCCCGCCGGGGGCGCCGCGGCCTTGCCCTCGTCCTTGGCGTCGCGGGCAGCGATCGCTATCCCCCCGACGGCTGCGATGACGCCTGCCACCACAATGATTCTGATTTTTTTACGCATGGAAGTGACCCTTTCTTGGATGCAGGACTCCGGCCCTTCCGAAGCGCTCTGCAGACATTTGTGTGGAGGCTAGGCGTTACAACGACGGCAAGGTCAAGCCCTCTTGTTGCCTCAGCGGGCAGACGGCACGGACAAGGTGGTGGGACGCCCGGCGTCGTCGCCGTGGTTGGCCTCCGGCGCGCCCTTGAAGCGCAGCAGGCGCAGTGCGTTCAGCGTGACCAGGGCCGTGGCGCCGGTGTCGGCCAGCACGGCAACCCACAAGCCGGTGATACCCAACACGGTGGTGACCAGGAACAAGCCCTTGAGGCCAATGGCGAATACGACGTTTTGGTGAATGTTGGCCATCGTCGCCCGCGACAGGGCCACCAGGTGGGCCACGTCCGTGACGCGGCTCTTGAGCAGCGCGGCATCGGCGGTTTCCAGCGCCACGTCCGTGCCGCCGCCCATGGCGATACCCACGTCGGCGGTCGCCAGGGCCGGCGCGTCGTTGATGCCGTCGCCGACCATCGCCACCTTGGCATCACGCTTCATCTCGTTGACCAAGCGCAGCTTGTCCTGCGGCAGCAGCTCGGCCTCCCACTCGATGCCCAGCTTGCCGGCGATCGCCTGCGCGGTGCGGCGGTTGTCGCCGGTCAGCATGACCGAGCGCACGCCCATGGCGTTGAGCTGGGCCACGCCTTCGCGCGCGTCGCGGCGGGGCTCGTCGCGCAGGGCCAGCAGGCCCAGAACGTTCTTGCTGGCTTCGTCGAACAGGACCACCACGGTCTTGCCGCCATCCTCCAGCTTGTCGATTTCCCTGCGGTGCGCGGCTGTCAGCGTGGCCGTCTGTTCCGCATGGGCGGGCGATCCGACAGCGAGCGCACTGCCGTTCACGGTGGCGCGCACCGCCTTGCCGGCAATGGCCGATGCGCCCGTGGCCTGGGGAATCGCCACGTCCAGGCTCTTGGCATGGGCGACAATGGCCTTCGCCAAGGGATGGTTTGAGCCGGACTCGACAGCGGCGGCAAGCGCAAGGACCTGTTGATGCTTGAACAGCCCGAAGGGCAGGACCTCGGTGATGCGCGGCTTGCCCTCGGTCAGCGTGCCAGTCTTGTCGAAGGCAATGGCGCGCACGCGGCCGATGGTTTCCAACGCGTTGCCACCCTTGATCAGCAGGCCCCGTCGCGTGGCCACCGCAAGGCCCGAGGCGATGGCCGCCGGTGTGGAGAGCACCAGCGCACATGGGCAGGCAATCAACAGCAGTGCGAGGCCGCGGTACAGCCAGGTACCCCAGTCGCCACCCATGGCAAGTGGCGGAACCACCACGATCAACGCCGCGATGGCCATGACGGCAGGGGTGTAGTAGCGGCTGAACTTTTCGATGAAGCGAGCCGTGGGCGCCTTGGAGGACTGCGCCTGCTCCACCAGTTGGATGATGCGAGAAATGGTGTTGTCCGATGCCGTCTTCTCGACTTGTACTTCGAGCACGCCATCGACGTTGATGGAGCCGGCGAACACGTCGGCACCGATAGCCTTTTGACGCGGTACGGACTCGCCGGTGATAGGCGACTCGTCCAGGCTGCTTTCACCGCGGAGGATCTTGCCGTCCGCAGGCACCCGGTCACCAGGGCGCACCAGCACGCGGTCGCTCACGCGCAGGGAAGCGGCGGGCACTTCGCGCTGCCCGCCCGCGGCATCGAGCAGTACCGCCGTCTTAGGCACCAGGGAGGCCAGCGCCTTGATGCCGGCGCGCGCGCGGCCGGCGGCCACGCTTTCCAGCAGCTCGCCGATCGCGAACAGGAACACCACGGCAGCAGCTTCCTCGGCCTCGCCTATCACGAGCGCGCCCAGCGAGGCGACGACCATCAGCGTTTCGATAGAGAACGGCGAGCCTGACACAGCCAGCGCGAAGGCTTTGCGAGCGAACGGCAGCACGCCCGCGATCACCGCAGCGGCGAAGATCCATTCAGCGTAGCCAGGAACGAACTGCGCGATCGCGTAGGCCGAGCCCAACAGGCCGCCCAGGCCCAGCACGTGCTTGCCTTTCTTCGTCTGCCACCAGCGCTGATGGCGCGCCGTCGATGCTGCTGCTGGGGCCGCGGGTGCTGAGCCAGCATGGCGGCGCACGTCGGAGACGCCGAAGCCCAGGCTCTTGATGGTCTTCTCGATGTGGCCGAGCTGCGTGGGGCCGCCAGACGCGAGCGTCAATTCCAGCGTTTCTGCGGTGAAGTTTATGCGGGCATCGGACACGCCATCCATGCGAGCGAGCGCCGTTTCGATCTTGCCGACGCAACTGGCGCAGTCCATGCCCTCGACGCGCATGGACACGTTGGGGGGCGTGCTGGGTGCTCCACGGGAGGCAGAGGCCGGCGCATGGTCATGCCCGCTGCAGGCCCCGTGATCGTGACCGTGGTCATGGGCATGGGCATGGCCGTGAGCATGGCCATGCCCATGGTCATCACCGCACGCTTTGCCGTGCGAATGATCGTGCCCGTGGTCGTGGGCATGCCCATGGTCATGGTGGCCGCCGCAGCCGGCGTGGTCATGCGCGTGGGCCGCATGGCGCGGTGCAGGTGCTGCGGACATTTCGGACGCGGGCAGTGCCTGCACGTCGAAGCCCAGGGACCGGATTTTCTTGGCAATGTCGCGTGCAGTATTTCGGCTACTTGTGCTGCGCGTCAACGTCAGCGTCTCATTTGTAAAATTAACCTGTACATTTGATACGCCATCAATTCGACCAAGCGCTGTTTCAATCTTGCCGACGCAACTGGCGCAATCCATACCTTCGACCCGAAAGCCCAGTTGTTCGTCCTGCGCTCCTGTGCCGTCCAATGTTTCCAAAGACATATCAATCTCCTGGTTCTCTGAGTAATCGCCGTGGCAGGACGCACAAATCAGCGATCGGAATGTTATGCAAACAAATGAACACTTGTTTGTATGTTTATTCAAAAAAAAGAAAGAATCTCTTTCTGGCTGAACCATCCGACCGCTGCTTTATGCAGCTGCCATTAAGTCATTTTTTGTTGCGCAGCATCTGGTAGGTTTCAAATGCGGTGCGGTAGGCATCACTATAGGTATCAGGCGTCTGCTCACCAGCCCAGAATCCAGCCATTCCCGCAACCTGCCAATCTGCCAAATCACTCTTTACTTGAGCACGAGTCAATGCCACCGGAGCCTTGTAAGCCGCACCCAGCTTGAGCTGGAGATAGCTCTCGTAGGCTTGTTGGTAGGCTTGGGTGTGCGAAGCGGTGGTGATTCCGCGCGAGGTGAACGCGTGCATGCCGGAGATTTTCCACAGTTCCAAATCAGCCATCACTTCAGCACGAGTCTTTCCTGCTGAGGGCGCCTGATACATATCACCTTGGGTCAATTGCAAGTAGCGCTGAAAGGCAGCCTGGTATTGAGGGCTGAACGTATCCGGGCCGCTTTCGCCGCGAGACAACGCTTCCAACCCAGATTGCCTCCAAGCAGCCAGATCCTCCTGGACCTGTTGCCGTGTCATATCTGCGGCGAACGGTTGAGCGTTTACTCCAGCAGCAAAAAGTGCGGAAAGCAGAACAGCAAAGCGAATTTTCTTGGACATGGTCAATACTCCTTGACGTTAAAAATAATGGCGTGGTCCTTACGCCTTTCGGATACCCCGTAGACAAATAATAACACACATGAAGATATGTTCAAGTGTTTATTTTTAGAGTGCTTTTTGCTTGGGGTCTTCTAGGCATTCAGCAAGGCGCGCCGGTGTCTCTCTAGATTGATAGCCAAAAAAAGCCTACCCCTTGAAGGCGTAGGCCGGCGCGCACTCACATGTTCAGTCAATCGTCGTGTCTGTCCTCCGAAATGTGAACCGCCATGTCCTGGAGTACCTGGCTGACGTGCTGGTCGGCAATGCCGTAGAAGATGTGCTTGGCTTGGCGCTCGCCGCGCACGAGGCGCGCGCCGCGCAACAGGCGCAGGTGATGGCTGACCAAGGACTGCGACAGGTCTAGCGAGCCAGCAATGTCGCCCACTGCGACCGATCCGCGCATGCACTGCAACAGGATTTTCAATCGCGATTGGTCGCCCAGCAGGCGGAAGGTCTCTGCCAGAACAGCGACGTCACTTTGCGATAGTGCGAGGACATCAGTGGTCGTGCCGTGGTTAGAGGTCGAACATTGCACAATAGCGGCGCTGGTGGTTTTGCGGGATGTCATGGATTCAAACCCTCAAGTGAACTGCGAACCGTCTAGCACGGCCTCAATGCTTGTGACCGGGAGCGGAGTGGTCATGGTCATGATTGTGCTCACTGTGGTCGTGGCCGCTGTGGTCCTGACGGCCTGTCGTGGGTTGCAGGCTGCAGATGTTCTCGTCAGCCTCCGAGTTCCAGTCGATTCCGACTGTGGCGTGTTCGATGCTGAACTGCTCTCGCAGCACCGCCTCGACGCGCTTGACCACAGCTCGCGCCTCCTCGTCCACGTTGGGTCGAACGTGTAGCGTGGCCATCGTGCGACCGGAAGTGAGTTGCCACACGTGAACATGGCTGACAGCCGCCAGGCCGGGCACAGTGCTCATCAGGCCTTGTTCCACCTTTTCCGGCGAAGCGTCCTCTGGCGCACCCTCCAACAGGATATGGATCGACTTGGCCAGGAGCTTCCAGGCGCTGCGCAGAATCAACGCCGCTACTAGAACCGACAGGATGGGGTCGATCGGAGTCCAGCCGGTGAAGTAGATGACGATCGCTGCAACGATGGCGCCGACAGAGCCGAGCAGGTCACCCATCACGTGGAGGATGGCACCTTTCACATTGACGTGATCGGTTTCGCCGCGGGTCATGATCCACAGCACGAGGACGTTGATCAGTAAGCCGAGCACGGCGACGATCATCATCGGGCCGGCGAGGATGACGGGCGGCGCCTGCAGCCGCTCCCACGCCTCGTAGGCGATCCATGCGACGATCGCGAACAGGGTCACGGCGTTCAGGAAGCCGGCGATGACCTCGAAGCGCAGGTAACCGAATGTGCGTTTGCTGTCGGCTGCGCGGCGACCGAATCGGAAGGCAGCGTAAGCCAGGGCAAGTGCCACGGCGTCGGTCAGCATGTGGCCAGCATCGGCAAGTAGGGCTAGCGAGCCCGACAGCACGCCGCCGACAGCTTCCACGAGCATGAAGCCGAAGATCAGGAAGAAGGAAACCAGAACCTTGCGCTCGTTGGCGCTCGTCACTGTGGGGGTGTGGTCGTGATCATGGTCGTGACCATGGTCATGTGCATTGGATTGGGACATGGGCGCCTCTGCTGGTTGAGTGTTTGACTATGGCGAAATATAACACATGAATATGTGTTCATGTGATATATTTTCGCTCACCCTTCTCAGCCTCCGAAGCCATGCGTTGTGATGCCGCAACGAGAAAATGTGCCTATCCTTTCGGCCAGATACGGTGCAGGTCATCCAGAATCAGCTGGTGATGGTGCCTGCCTTGGTCTGCGTGTGTGCGTAAATGAGGGTGATCCGGCGGCAAGCTGGGGTGGTCATGCGCCACGTCAGAAGGGTCGCTGGCCGGCCACAGCCAGAGCGTCAGCGCCACGCCGGCCAAGCCGACCAGGGACATGACAATGAAGGTCGATGGCAAGCCCATGACCGCGCCGAAGCGGCCGGCAAGTGGGTAGCAGATGAGCCAACAGGCGTGCGACAGCGCGAAGTGTGCCGCGAAGATCGCAGGACGGTCCTCGGCATGGGCCGAGCGGCGCAGAAGACGGCCGGATGGCGTTTGCGCCACGCTGTAGCCAAAGCCGATGATCAACCACAGCGGCAGCAACAATGCATAGCTCGGCAGCAGTGCGCCGATCCCCGTGCCCACGACCAGTACGGTAGCGCCGGTGAGCATCGCGGTTCGGTCGGCCACCTTTTCCAGTAAGGATGGCAGAACGAAGGCTGCCACCATCGAACCGCCTCCGAATGCCGCCAGTGCCGACGCCACTTCGACCTCGCCTAGGCCAAAGCGCGCCTTCACGAGAACCACCGTGTTCACGATCACCATGGCGCCCGCCGCCGAGACGGCCAAGCTGATCGCCAGCAGGCCCCGCAGGCGTGGCGTAGCGAGATAGATGCGTGTGCCGCGGGTCGTGCGATCCCAAATGCCGCGGCGCGGTCCGGGAATAGTTGTGGGCAACCGCACGCTGACCACGAGCGCGGCTGAAACGAGGAAACCGAGCACTGTTCCCGCGAACAGGTTGTGAAAGCTGATGACGGTCAGCAGCGCAGCAGCCAGCATCGGGGAAATCAGGCTTTCCAGGTCATAGGCCAGCCGGGACAGCGACAGCGCCTTCGTGTAGTCCTCTTCATCGGGAAGGATGTCCGGGATAGTGGCTTGGAAAGTCGGCGTGAAGCCGGCGGATGCCGCTTGCAGGACAAAGATCAGCAGATAGATCTGCCAGACCTCGGTGACAAAGGGCAAACAGATCGCGACAACCGCTCGTACCAGGTCCAGCGCTACGAGCAATGACCGTCGCGGGAACTGGTCGGCGAAGGCCTGTGCGACTGGAGCGACTCCCACATAGGCCAGCATCTTGATAGCCAGCGCCGACCCGAGCACCGCACCTGCATCGGCCCCGGCCAGCTCGTAGGCAAGTAGGCCGAGCGCTACCGTCATCAGGCCTGTGCCGACGAGTGCGATCACCTGCGCGGTGAACAGGTGGCGGTAGGTGCGGTTCTTTAGGACGGAGAGCATCGAGAGACCTCAGAGCAGTCTGGTTAGCGCCTTCATTTCGGCTAGAACGGAGTCCTCATCATGAGATAGGCAGTGGTCGATGTGGTCATGGATCAGGACGCGCTTGGCCGCTGTGACGGCGCTCTCCACCGCAGCGAGCTGGCGAGCGATGTCCAGGCAGGTTTCTTCTCCTTCGATCATCCCGATGACGTGTCGCAGATGACCCTCGGCGCGCTTGAGCCGTTTCACGAGATCTGGGTGGCTGGTGTGCTTGTGCATCTCTTTCATGCAGCAATCATATCCCCCCCCGGGGGATATGCTCAAGGAGTCTGCATAGCTGTTTGCGCAGTGGATTAGCCCCACCTCGCCTCTCGATGTCTTGCGCCCGACGCCCTCTCTAAGGCGATTGGTGCTCAAAGGATGTAAGGTTTTCTTTCCCATTCATATGAATAGATATACAATTGTTCATATCTAAGCCAGTGAACAGTGGCTTTTCAACGACAAGCACTTGCTCGGAAAGAGAACACCCAGCCGGGGGTAAGTACTGATGCAACACCGATGGAGAATTGAATGCTTCGCAAAGACATACGCAAGGGATGGATATGGGCGGTATCCACGCTTTGGGCCGGCACCGTGCTAGCCCAGCCAGTAGCCGCCCCTCACGTCCCATCCAGACCAGACAGCCATATGGTCGCCCAATTGTGGGAGTCAGCTTGGCAGCGGCAGCCAGAAGCCGCTGGAGAAGGCGCCTGGCAGCAGGCCGCCCAAGCACGCCAAGAGACGGCCGGCAGTTGGGTGGCAGGTCCGATGGCGCTGGAAGCCTCCACCAAAACTGATCGGTTCAACAACCGCAACGGACAGCGCGAATATGAAGTCGGGGTGGCTATTCCCCTTTGGATGCCTGGTGAGCGCGCCTCGTCGGCACGCTGGGCGGACGCGGAAAGCCTCGCGCTATCCAGCCGGATGCTGGCCGCCAAGCTACGCACGGCCGGACAGGTTCGCCAGGCATGGTGGGCATGGCAGCGTGCCCAGGCCGAATTGGTGGCGGCGCAGGATCGCACCCGCAGCGCGGACGAGTTGGCGCAAGATGTGGCTCGCCGGGTTCGCGCGGGCGACCTGGCGCAAGCCGACAGAAACCAGGCCGATGGCGCCTTGGCGTCGGCTCGTAGTGCCCTGGCCATTGCTCAGGCCGAAGAAATCACGCAGCGCGAGGCGTTGTTGGCACTGACCGGCATCGAGAGTATCCCGTCGCAGGCCGATTCCGCGCAGCCGGAGCAGTCAGGTGTCCGAGTTCAACCGGCATCGGCACAGCCGTCCGGCGCGTTGTTGGGTAACCACCCTGCGCTGCTGGAACTGCAGCACAAGGCGCTGGCGGCCCGCCGCTCTGCGGAACTGGTGTCCCATCAGAAGTACGCCAACCCCGAACTGACCCTGGCGACCACGCGGGATCGGGGCGGCTACGGCGAACGCTACAACCAGACGATCACGGTGGGTGTGCGCATTCCCTTCGGTACGGGTAGCCGTCATACCGAGCAATTGTCCAGCGCCAATGCGCAGGCACTGGAGGCTGAGTCGGCACTCGCGGCCCAGCGCACCCGGCTACTCTCGGAAATTCGAACTGCCCAATCGCGCGAACTGGCAACCAGCACCCAGATGCAGGCCGCTTCGGAGCGCCAGCGACTAGCCCAACAAACGCGCACCTTCTACCAAAAGTCGTTCGCGATGGGCGAGACGGACATGCCGACACGCCTTCGCATCGAGCAGGAGGCCACCGAGGCCGAGCGCGCGGCGCTGCTCGCCAAGGTGGAGCATGCCGCGGCCATCTCGTCCCTGTTGCAGGCACAAGGCACGCTGCCGCAGCCGACCGAGACTTTCACTGACATCTCCGGCACGCGCTGATCGGCGCGCGCTCAACCATCCTGGAACCTTAGAAATGTCGCAATCCTCTTTCTGGCGTGCAGCTGCCTTGTCCAGCCTCCTGCTTGGCAGTAGCGCAACGTGGGCCGGCGACGGCCATGACCATGGCGAAGCCGCTCCTGCCCCCGCAGCGGCCGCGCTTCCGCGCTTTGCCGCAGTTTCCGATGACTTCGAACTGGTGGGTGTGCTGAACGGCCAGCGTCTCACACTCTACCTCGACCATGCTGCCGACAACCGGCCGGTGACCGATGGCGAGCTGACCCTCGAGCTGGGTGGTCAACAGGTAAAGGTCAGCTCACACGGGGTTGGAGAGTTCGAGGCCGATCTGACTGAGCCGCTATCCGATGGCGAGACCTCAATCATGGCCACTATTACTGCGCAGGGCCAATCGGACCTGTTGACGGGCGTTCTCGATGTTCATAGCGAAGACGCCGAACACGAGCATGCCGTCGCATCCGGCCGTGTGGTCGTACTAGGTGGCGGTGCCGCAGTCCTCGGCGTCGGTGTCCTAGCGTGGGCGCTGCGCAGACGTACACGCACCAACGGTGCACTGCGAGGTGCAGCATGAAGCGCAACTTCCGTTTCCTAATGACGACGGCCATGGCGGCTGCATTGGCTCTGGCTGCTCCCGCGTTCGCTCACGACGGCCATGACCACGGCGACGAAGCGCCGGCTGCGTCTTCCAATGGCCCCCAGCGCCAGCCTGATGGCAGCGTGTTTCTTCCGAAACCGTCGCAACGTCAGATCGGTGTACGCACCCAGCTGATCAAGCAGGAGCCCTTGGCCCGCAGCCATGAACTGGCTGGCAAAGTAATCATGGACCCGACGACAGGCGGCAAGGTCCAGGCAATGGTAATGGGCCGGCTGGTGCCCGGGCCGGATGGTCTGCCGCAGATCGGCCAATCCGTGCGCAAGGGCCAGGTGCTGGCTTACATCGAACCGGCCAGCGGTGTGCTGGAGCGCTCAGGCCAGATGGCCCAGGTTGCCGAGCTGCGTGCGGGCCAAGCGCTCGCGCAGAAGCGCTTGGCCCGGCTGCGCGAGCTGTCGGAGACCGTGCCCCGCAAGGAGATCGAAGCAGCCGAAAGCGAAGTGAACAGCCTGACCGAACGCGCCCGCGCCTTGAGCGGGGGCCTCGCCGGCAGGGACGTACTGAAGGCCCCAGTCAGCGGCGTCATCGCATCCAGCCCCGCAGTTGCCGGGCAGGTCGTGGATGCGCGCGAACTGGTGTTTGAGGTGGTCGATCCGACCCAACTGCGCATCGAGGCGCTTGCCTACGATCCGGCAATGGCACAGAACCTGGCCGGTGCTGCACTCGCAGTAGGCGGTCAGAAGGTGCCGCTGAGCTTCGTCGGTGCCGCCAGCAGCCTGCGCGAGCAGGCCCTGCCCATGCTGTTCAAGGGCACCAGCGAAAGCCTCTCGCGCTTGGCGGTCGGTATGCCGGTGGTGGTCTTCGTGCAAGAGGCGACGACGGTACCTGGCTACCGCGTGCCTTCCGGTGCGCTGATGAAGAACCCTGCCAACCAGAACATCGTCTGGGTCAAAGACCAGGCCGAGCGCTTCGAGCCGCGTGTCGTGAACATCACTCCTTTGGATGGTGCATCCATCGCTGTCACTTCGGGCCTGGCGGACGGCGACCGCGTGGTTGTCGAGGGCGCGTCCCTGATCAATCAAGTTCGTTGAGGGGCACCATTCCATGTTCAAGTGGCTTCTCGAAAATAGCTTACGAAACCGGCTCCTGGTCATCATCGGGGCGCTGGTGCTGATGGCGTATGGCGCGTTCACCCTGACGCGCACGCCGGTAGATGTCTTTCCCGATCTCAACAAGCCGACCGTCACTCTCATGACGGAGGCTGGCGGCATGGCTGCCGAAGAAGTCGAGCAACTCATCACGTTCCCGCTCGAAACGGCCATGAACGGCCTGCCCAGCGTCGAAAGCGTGCGCTCGGTCTCCAGCGCCGGGCTTTCCTTCATCTACGTGACATTTGACTGGAAGACCGACATCTTCCGGGCGCGCCAGATGGTCTCCGAACGCCTGACGTCCATGGAGGAAGGGCTAGCCCCGGGCGTGACGCCCACTATGGGGCCAATCAGCTCAGTGATGGGCGAGATCATGCAGATTGCAATCCCCATCGGTGCCAAGCCCTCAGGGCAGAAGAACGCAGCCCCGCCGCTGTCGGCCATGGACACTCGCGAGTACGCGGACTGGGTGCTACGCCCCCGGCTGATGGCCATACCTGGTGTTGCCCAAGTCATCCCGATCGGAGGCGAGGTCCGTCAGTTCCAGGTCCAGCCCAACACCACGCGAATGTCAGAGCTGGGCGTGACTGCGTCCGATCTGGATGCGGCTCTCAAGGGCTTCTCCGCGAACACTTCCGGCGGCTTCCTGGAGATCAATGGCCGCGAGTACCTGATCCGCAACCTGGGCCGCACGTCCCGACTCGACGACCTGCGTAACCTGCCTCTCGCGGTGCGTGCGGGCCAACCCATCCTGCTCCACCAGGTCGCCGATGTTCAGTTTGCGCCAGCCATCAAGCGCGGCGATGCGGGCTTCGAGGGCCTGCCAGCCGTGATCCTGGGCATCCAAAAGCAGCCCACGGCCGATACGATTGCACTGACCCGCTCGATCGAGTCAGCGTTGGCGGACATGAAGGGCTCACTGCCGGCTGGCATGGCCGAGCCACAGGTGACCTTCCGACAAGCCAACTTCATCGAGGCGTCCATCAGCACGCTGCAAGGCAAGCTCATCGGCGCATCGGTCTTCGTGGCGGTGATCCTGTTCTTCTTCCTGGGCACTTTGCGCCCCCTGGTGATCGCGTTGACCGCGATTCCTGCCTCGATCTTCGTGACCGGGCTGGTGTTCCACTATTTCGGCCTATCAATCAACACCATGACGCTCGGTGGGCTGGCGATCGCCATCGGCGGTCTCGTGGACGATGCTGTGGTCGATGTGGAGAACATCATGCGGCGGCTCAAGGAGGACCGCACCCGCCACCCTGAGAACCGGCTGACGCCCCTGGTCATCGTTGCCAGGGCCTCGATGGAGGTTCGCTCGGCGATTCTCTACGCCACGATGATCATTGTGCTGGTGTTCCTGCCCCTGTTCGCGCTGCCGGGGATGGAGGGGCGCTTGTTCGTGCCGCTGGGCATCGCCTTCATCGTCTCCACGCTGGCCTCGCTGCTGGTCTCTGTGACGGTCACTCCGGTGCTTTCGTACTACCTGCTGCCCAAGATGAGGACGCTGGACCATGGCGACACTCGGCTTCTAGCCTGGTTGAAGACGCGCTATCAGGGCGGCCTGCAGCGGGTCTTGCAGCGGCCGCGTGCCGCCCTTGGCATGGCCGCTGTGGCTGTCACACTGGCTGTCGCCGCGGTGCCATTCTTCCCGACCACGTTCCTGCCCCCGTTCAATGAAGGAACGTTGCTGGTGGGCCTGCGCCTGAATCCCGGTGTGACGCTGGCCGAATCTTCGGCGCTTGCCCAGCAAGCCGAGCTGCTGGTCGCGCAGGTGCCAGAGGTGCAGCACGTGGGCCGGCGCAGCGGACGGGCCGAGCTGGACGAGCATGCCGAAGGCGTGCATGTCAGCGAGCTGGACGTGGGCCTGCTGCCCGCCTCGGAGCTAAAGCGCTCCATGGAGGAGATCACCGCCGACATCCGTTCGCGTCTGGCTCACTTGCCCGGCTCCATCGGCATTGGCCAGCCGATCTCGCACCGCATCGACCACATGTTGTCGGGGGTGCGCTCGCAGATCGCCATCAAGGTGTTCGGCGAGGACCTGGACGTCCTGCGCGGGCAGGCGGATCTGCTGCGCGCCAAGCTGGCCGGAATTCCGGGGCTTGCTGACCTGGAGATCGAAAAGCAGGTCCTAGCGCCGCAGATCAAAATCCGCGTGGATTATGCGGCGGCGGGACGCTACGGCGTGGCCGCACCGCAAATTCTGTCCACGCTGCAAAGCCTGGTCGAAGGCGAAAAGATCACCGAGGTCATCGAGGGCAACCGCCGCTTCGCGCTGGTGGTTCGCCTGCCCGAGCAGGCGCGGTCGATTGAGGGCTTGAGCCGCATCCTCATCGACACGCCCATGGGTCGGGTCCCGTTGTCGCGCCTTGCCACCATCGAAGACAGCGACGGCCCCAACCAGGTCAGCCGCGACGATGGCCGTCGACGCATAGTTTTGTCGGCCAACGCTCAGGGACGGCCGCTGTCCGAAGTAGTGGCCGACATACGCAGCGTCGTCCAAGAAGTGCGCTTGCCCGAAGGCTACTTCATCACGCTGGGCGGCCAGTTCCAGGCACAAGAGGAAGCCTCGCGACTGGTGGGCCTGCTGTCCATCGTCTCCCTGACGCTCATGTTCGTGGTGTTGTACACGCGCTACAAGTCGGTCGTCCTATCAGCGCTCATCATGGTGAACATTCCATTGGCCCTGGTCGGCGCCGTGTTGGGGCTGTGGCTGTCTGGCCAGCCGTTGTCCGTGGCCGCCCTGGTCGGCTTCATCACGCTCGCGGGTATTTCTGTGCGCAACGGCATCCTGAAGGTGAGCCACTACCTCAACCTCATGCGCATGGAGGGCGAGGACTTCGACCAGAAGATGATCGTGCGTGGCTCGCTCGAACGGCTTTCCCCGGTTCTGATGACCGCGCTGGTCACGGCCTTCGCGCTGGCCCCGCTGCTGTTCGAGGCGTCCCGACCCGGTACTGAGATCCTGCACCCCGTCGCGGTGGTGATCTTCTCGGGGCTGGTCAGCTCCACGCTGCTAGACACCTTCCTTACACCCGCCATGTTCTGGCTGTTCGGCCGCAAGCCTGCCGAACGCCTGCTGGACGACCGCGACGCGGAGGCATTCTGATGCAACGCCTTCTGTCACCCGATTTCAACCACCGTAACCCTATAGGAGCTTTCATGTCTGTTCGATTTCGTTCCCTCACGGCCGGCACCGCCCTCGCCCTGGCATCCGTCACCGCCTTCGCCGCAGGCGACCATGACCACGCGCATGACCACAAGCCGCTGCATGGTGGCGTCGTGACCGAAGTCCGGGACGTGGACTACGAGTTGGTCGTTCAGCCCGCAGCAGCGCAACTCTACCTGCGCGACCACGGCAAGCAGGTCAATGTAAGCAACACCAAAGCCAAGCTCACACTGTTGACCGGCTCACAAAAGCAGGAGGTGCAACTCACGCCTGCCGCGGACGGAAGCCGCCTCGAAGGCAGCGGGACCTTCGCCGCAGCCAAGGGCACGAAGGCCGTCGTCCAAGTCGAACGTGGGGGCAATACCGCGAGCGCCCGGTTCGTTCTGCCGTAGTGTTCAACGTGATCGTCAGGGAACGAGCTGTAATCTGGCGACCACCTGACAAAAGGCGCGACATAGGCGCTCACTATTTCCTCAAAAACTTTGGAGATGTAAATCATGGAAATGCATTTCGACGTCATTGTTATCGGTGCCGGCCCAGGCGGATACATCGCGGCCATTCGCGCTGCCCAATTAGGCATGAAGGTCGCTTGTGTAGATGCCTGGAAGAACAAGGACGGAAAGCCAGCACCTGGCGGCACCTGCAACAACATCGGTTGTATCCCTTCGAAAGCGCTACTGCAGTCGTCAGAGAACTTTGAACAAGCCAAGCACCACTTTGGCACGCACGGCATCTCCACGGGTGATCTGCGCATGGATGTGACCACGATGTTGGAACGTAAGAATCAGGTCGTGAAGTCCAGCAACGAAGGCATCCTTTATCTGTTCCGCAAAAACAAGGTCCAGTTTTTCAACGGCCTGGCGTCTTTCACCAGGACTGTCGATGGTGGCTTCGAGGTGAGCGTCGCCGCCGATGAGGCTGTTACCTTGGTGGGCAAGCAGATCATCGTTGCCACAGGCTCCAACGTGCGGCCGCTCCCCAACCTACCGTTCGATGAGCGGGTCGTGCTCTCCAACGACGGCGCGCTGGACATCGCGGCTGTGCCTGATCGGTTGGCCGTCATCGGTGCCGGCGTGATCGGCCTGGAGCTGGGCTCCGTTTGGCGCCGCCTGGGGGCGGATGTCACGATCCTCGAAGGCTTGCCCAGCTTCCTGCCAATCGTCGACCAAGCCATCGCCAAGGAGGCGAAGAAGGCGTTCGACAAGCAAGGCCTGAAGATCGAACTAGGTGCGAAGGTTCGCGAAGTCAATGCAACCGAGGCTGGCGTGACTATTCACTACACCGACAGCCAGGGCCAGACGCAGTCCTTGCAGGCAGACAAAGTGATCGTGGCTATCGGCCGTGTGCCGAACACCGAAGGCCTGAATCCGGCCGCCGTGGGACTCCAACTGGATGAGCGCGGCGCCGTGCTGGTGGACGATGAATGCCGCACCAGTGTGCCCGGCATCTGGGCCATCGGTGACGTGGTGCGTGGCCCGATGTTGGCGCACAAGGCGGAAGAGGAAGGTGTCGCAGTGGCCGAGCGCATTGCCGGCCAGCACGGTCACGTCGATTTCAATACGATCCCCAACGTCATCTACACCAGCCCAGAGATTGCCTGGGTAGGCCGCACCGAGCAGCAGCTCAAAGAGCAGGGCACCGCCTATCGAATTGGTTCCTTCCCGTTCATGGCCAATGGCCGCGCGCGTGCGCTGGGCGACACGACGGGCCTCGTCAAGGTGATCGCCGATCCTGCCACTGATGAGATACTCGGCGTGCATGTGGTCGGCCCGCAGGCCAGTGAACTGGTGGCCGAGGCCGTGATCGCCATGGCGTTCAAGGCCAGCAGCGAAGACATCGCCCGCATCTGCTTTGCCCATCCGACCCTCTCCGAGACGTTCAAAGAGGCCTCGCTGGCCGTGGACAAGCGCGCGCTCAACTTCTGATTGATCGGAAGCGGCATCCAAACCACCTCACCGAACGCAGCTGCGGGCGGTGGGGCGCATATCGCCATGGAACGTAGGCCACGCCGCAACGGCATGCTATGCCCAACAGTTACTCGTCGTTGTGGTCTTCCGCGATGTGGGTGGCCATATCCAGCAGCACCTGGTTCACGTGCTTGTCCGCCACCTCATAGAAGATCTGTTTGGCTTGGCGCACGCCCTTGACCAGGCGAGCACCGCGCAGCAGCCGCAGGTGGTGGCTCACCAGCGACTGCGAGAGTTCGAGGGTTTCAGCGATGTCCCCGACCGAGGAAGAGCCTTTCATGCAGCACAGCATGATTCTCAGCCGGGACGGGTCACCCAGGAGGCGGAATGTCTCAGCCAAGATGGTCACGTCATTCTGTGACAGCGATTCCAAATCGGCGCTGGGACCCTTCGGTGGGGTACTGAATGGCTTACTTGTATTCATTTTTAAAATATTTCCTAACCTCGAATGGCTGTTTTCGCCCTTCAGAATTAACAAGGCAGCGGCCGCTTAGGCGCGCGCAGCAAAGAACCAGTGCGAGCCTGGCAGGCAAGGCCTCCGTTCCCCGTGCACCGGGTCATTTCTGAAACCTGACAGCATCCGAAAAAGCGCTTGACCTTCCCACGATGGTAAACCCTAAGCTCCCTCCATGTCGAATTTCAACTATGGGAAGCACACCATGAGCATGGCAACAACGAGTAGTGCTGGCGCCCAAGCAGCGGCAATCAGCCTGCCCATCGAGGGCATGACCTGCGCAAGCTGTGTCGGCCGAGTCGAGGCCGCCCTTGCCAAGGTCGAGGGCGTGGCAAGCGTGTCTGTCAATCTCGCCACCGAGCGAGCGGACATTCGCCTGAACCGTCCTGTCGATCGCATGGCGCTGATCCAGGCGATCGAGAAGGTAGGGTACGACGTGCCTCAGGGCACCATCGAGCTGGCGATCGGAGGCATGACCTGCGCTTCGTGCGTGGGCCGCGTCGAGAAGGCGCTCAAGGCGGTGCCGGGCGTCACTGAGGCTGTGGTCAATCTGGCGACCGAGCGCGCTACCGTGCGTGGTGTGGCATCCGTGCAGGATCTAATCGCGGCTGTCGATAAGGTCGGCTACGAGGCCAGCCCGGTCGATACAGGCATGCAGGCCGACGAGGAAGCTGCCGAGAAAAAGGACGCCGAGCGCGCCGAACTCAAGCGCGACCTGACCCTGGCCGCCGTGCTGGCGCTGCCTGTGTTCGTGCTCGAAATGGGCTCGCACATGATTCCCGGCATGCACGAGTGGGTGGCTTCCACCATCGGCATCCAGCAGAGCTGGTATCTGCAGTTCGTGCTGACCCTGCTGGTGCTCGCCATTCCGGGCTGGCGCTTCTATGAGAAGGGCTTCCCGGCGCTGTTCCGCCTGGGTCCCGACATGAACTCGCTGGTCGCGGTCGGCACGGCCGCGGCCTTCGGTTATTCGATGGTCGCCACGTTCGCGCCCAGTCTGCTGCCGGCCGGCACGGTGAACGTGTACTACGAGGCGGCAGCCGTCATCGTGGCGCTGATCCTGCTGGGCCGCTTTCTTGAGGCACGGGCCAAGGGCCGCACCTCCGAGGCCATCAAGCGCCTGATCGGCCTGCAGGCCAAGGAGGCGCACGTGCTGCGCGACGGCCGCATCGTGGACATCCCGATCAACGACGTGGCGCAGGGCGACATCGTGGAAGTGCGCCCCGGCGAGCGCGTGCCGGTCGATGGTGAAGTGACCGAGGGC
>JANJTY010000599.1 GCA_024710865.1 Lysobacteraceae bacterium
GTGCAAGCAGGGCGGCTGCGGTCTTGGCGCCGATGCCGGGTACGCCGGGGATGTTGTCGACGCTGTCACCGGCCAGGCCAAGGAAATCCGCCACCTGCCAGGCCTCGACGCCGAGGCGTTCCTTCACGCCGTCGGCGCCCCAGCGCTGATTGCGCGCGAAATCCCATTGCTCGTCGCCGGTCTGCAGCAGCTGCGAAAGATCCTTGTCGGCCGAGACGATCAGGGCGCGGAAGCCCGCGACGCGCTGGCGTGCGGCCAGGGTGCCGATGAGGTCGTCGGCCTCGTAGCGCGAATCCACCAGCACGGGCAGGCCGAGCGCGCGCGCCACCGCCATGCAATAGCGGAACTGGCGCTTGAGCGACTCCGGCGCCGGCTCGCGGTTGGCCTTGTAGGGCGGATAGAGCTCATTGCGAAAGGAGCTTTCCAGCGCTTCGTCGAAGGCGATGGCGACGTGGCCCGGACGCTCGCGCTCGAGCAGGTCCAGCAGGAAACGGGTAAAGCCGTGCACCGCGTTGACCGGCTCGCCGTCCGCATCGCGGAACTCGTCCGGCATCGAATGCCACGCGCGGAACACATAAAGCGAGGCGTCGACCAGCAGCAGGACGGGCGCGCTCACGCCGGGCCGCCCTGCCATTCGGTGAGCACCGCGGATGGATCGGGCCGCGGTCGCTCCGGCGCGCTTTGCGTGGCCTGGCCGATGTGCACGAAGCCGGCGATGCGTTCGCCCTCGCCCAGGCCCAGGCGGTCGGCAACGACCGCATCGTAGGCGGCCCAACCGGTCAGCCACTGCGCCCCGAAGCCCAGGGCCTGCGCCGCCAGCAGCAGCGAGAAGCAGACGCAGCCGGCGCTCAGCAGCTGTTCCTGCTCGGGAATGCGATGGCCGGCCTGGATACGCGCGATCACCGCCAGCACCACCGGTGCGTGCTGGAAGCGGGCGCGGTCCTTCTCGACCACGGCCTCGGTCGCGTCCGGGTCGCGCTCGCGGCTGCGTCGCGCCAGCAGATCGCCAAGTCGGGTCCGCGCCTCGCCGCGGATCAGCAGCACGCGCCAGGGCGTGAGGGCGCCATGGTCCGGCACGCGCAGGGCGCTTTGCAGCATGCGCTGCAGTGTTGCATCGTCGGGGCCGGGGCCGGCGAGCAGGCGCGATGGCGTGGAGCGGCGGGTGTCGAGCAGAGCGAGAAGGTCGTCCATCGCTGCAGTCTACCCAAGCGGCCGGATGCGACACAGGACAGCGAGACGACCCGATCCGGGCGCCCGATCACACTTGGGGTGACGCAAATGGTCGTATTCTGTCGCCCAGTGCAGGACGCGTCCGCCCGCGCCGTCCGACCCAAGGTGAAGCCATGAGCCTGACGCCCAACGTTGTCGACATGCAGGGACGCCCGCTCCAGGTCCCGGCCGGCAGCGCCATTGGTACCCTCGGACGGCTCGCGCTGCCCAAGCTGCGCAAGGCCCTGTCGGAGGTGCTGGTCAAGGCCGACGACACCCTGTTCGATCTGATGCAGAGCTCGACCGGGACGAACGAGACCCAGGCCCTGATCGACGCCATGCGCGCGATCCGCATGAACCGCCCCGCGATCGAGGGCGAGTTCGAAAAGAGCCTGCGCAACGCCCTCGCCGCGCTCGAGCTGGGCAGCCCGGAGATCGCCGGCGAGCAGAAGAAGATCGGCGGCCGGTCCGAGCTCAGCCTGGTGGGCGAGGGCGATCTGGAGGAACAGCTCGGCACCCAGACCCTGGCCGAGAACCTCGCGCGTCGCACCGGCGCCGATTACGAACACCTGACCGCGCGCCTGGCCTCGCTCTGCCCGTCGATCGACTTCACCAGCCGCCACAACCCGCTCGGTCCCGAGCACATCGCCGAGGCGATCCGCACCGGTCTGAAGCAGATCGACATCTCGGTGCGCGTGCGCCTGATCCTGTTCAAGCTGATCGAGCGCGGCATCGTGCTCATCCTCGGCCCGCTGCACAGCGAGCTGAACCGAATCCTGGGCGATGCCGGCGTGCCGGCGCGCAACCTGGGAGGCGGAGGCGGAGGCGGTGCGCCGCGCTCGGCCCAGGCCGCGACCGAACCCCCGCGTGCGCCCGAGGCGCGGCGCGCCAGTGAGGATTCCGACGACCTGACCGGCGGCGCCTCGGCCGGCGATGGCCTGTCGAGCGAGGACATCGAGCTGGTCCGGACCCTGCAGCAGCTGCTGCGTCAGCAGCGCACCGTTGCCGGGCCGCGTGCGCCGCTGCCGCCCGGCGTGCAGCCGATGGCGCAGCAGGAGATGCTGTCGGTGCTGTCGCTGTTCCAGGCGCAGCCGCCCGACACCCTGGTGCACGCCCTCACCGACGAAGGCGAGTCGCTGGCCGAACGCCTCAAGCGCGAACTGCTGGCTGGTGCCATCCGCCTTGGCGTCGCGCCGGAAGGCGCGCGCGTCGGGCCGGCCGACGAAGACACCCTCGACCTGGTCGGCATGCTGTTCGAAGTCCTGCTGTCCGAACGCGTGCTGCAGGACAAGCTGCGCGGCACGCTCTCGCGCCTGGTCGTGCCCTACACCAAGGCGGCCCTGCTCGACCGCCGCATGTTCCTGCAGAAGAGCCACCCGGCGCGCAAGCTGCTGAACTCGCTGGCCGAGGCCTCGGAATCGGTGACCGGCGATTCGCCGGCAGACCGCGAGGTGCAGGCCAAGGTCGAAGGCACGGTCGAG
>JANJTY010000607.1 GCA_024710865.1 Lysobacteraceae bacterium
CGAGAAAGGTGGCATCTCCAGGATTGAACGCGAAGTCGCTGCTGCTCTCGATCGCGATGGCTCGCCCGCCCTGTGCGAAGTTGTTCACCGGATCGCGGAACTCGAAGCCGCCCTCGAGCACGTTCTCAGGACTGAGCGCGACGAAGGGTTGGGAATACAAGAAATCGGAGGGCAGGAGATTGCTGCAGGCCAGAACGTTGTCGATGGTTACGTAGCCGCGCGCCTTGGAATCGCCATGGTTGAAGGCCGAGCAAAAACCATCGGCCGGCGAGGCTTGCCCGTTCAGTCGGGCGCGAAGATTGGACAGCGCGCTCGGGCTCATGTTCGGCGTCACCGGCAGTCCGTTGGCCGGATCGGCGCTGTTGTTGCAGTTCGGAAAGTTCAATACTGTTCCGACCGAATCGAAATCGCCGATCGGACTGACTCCGGCGCCGGTGCTCGGCAGCTTGCCGTCGATGAGGACGTCGGCCAGGTCGATGCGCTGGGTCGCCTTGGCCGGCAGGTAGACGTAGAAAGCGAAGACGGCGATGCCCCAGTCGGACCAGAGGTTGACCTGGGCCAGCTTGGGGCGGGTGGCCGTGTTGCGTATCCAGAAGCGTGTGGTGGGAGCGGAGCTAGAGGGCTGCGAGAGGTCGACCTCGAAGTAGGGAATGAGCAGGCTGGTGGCGGGCTTGTCGTCCACGGCGCAGATGTCGGCCTGCGCGATCCCGGGCAGGGACATCGCCGCCAGCAAGGCGGAGGCCAGGATAGTCTTTGCAATTCGCATGGTGTGCTCTCCTGGCTAGTTGACGGGCAGCATGTTGCGCGGCGGCAGCGGAGTATTGTCGAAGGAGGCCACATCGCAGGCCGCACCGACGGGCGCCCCCTCCTTCAGGTGGGCGAAACGGCCCAGGCTCTCGTGGATGACGCCCATCCAGCCCTGGGAACTGAACAGGGGCGAGGACAAGCTGGGCTCGTAGGTAAGATTGGCGAACACCGTTCCGGACCCGAGGTTCGCAAGCTCAGGCCCGGCCTGGCTGGCCGGCACGCGCTGGGCCACCAGCGGGAACGGGTTGCGCACGCTGGGCTGGTAGGCCTTGCCCTGGTCGTCCACCACGTACCAGCCGCGCGAACCGAAGCCGCTCGTGTTGGAGAGCGGCAGCGGAAAGCCGGGGGGCACAACCGCGCAGGAGAATCCGCCGCGAGGCTGCGATGGCGAACGCCAGGCGAGAATGGACGCCTGGGATGTGGCGCCCTCGCGTTCGAAGTCCGCCTGCCAGGCCGCCGGCAAGGGCTCGCGCAGGTTCGCGTTCGCGGCCAATGCGCCGTAGAAGCTGTTGCTGCTGTTCAACTCCGCGCCCGGTGCGGCCTCGATCGCCAGCATCGGCACTGCCACGGAGCTGTTCAGCGCGAAGTTGGTCAGGCTGGCCGTGCCGGCGAAGTCCGGGGTGTTCGCCAAGGCCTCGTAGTAGACGGGAATCGTGTGCAGCACCTGGTTGCAGGCGGTGACCGAATCGACCGTGACGTAACCGACTGCGGTGTCGTCGAGGCCCGAGGGCAGGCTGTAGCAGAGTCCATCGGCGGGACTCGGGAGCGCCGACAGGACGGCCCGGAGGCGGTTGCGCTGGGCGCTGGTCAGCGGGTCGTACACCGGCGGCCCCCCGACGGGACTGGTGCCCGCATTGCAGAGGGGGAAGTTCGACTCTGGATTGGCATGACGGCCGACCTCGGCCAGCGCGATGCCCGTGCTGGGGATCGTGCCATCGCACAACAGGGCATGCAGATCGACGGACTCTTGCGCGAATCCGTTCAGGAAGACATCGAAACCGAGCACCGGTGCACCGATGTTGGTCCACAGCACGACCCTGGCCAGCTTGCTGTCGGCGCTGGCGTTGCTGATCGTGAATACCGTGTTTCGTTCGGGCGGGGTATCGCAGGCGGTGGAGGCCTCGAACCAGGGCAGCAGCAGGGTGGCGGCAGGCACCTGATCGCGCGCGCAGAGCGCGGCCTGCGCGACGGGTGCGGATAGCAGGATTCCGAGAGCCGCGGCGCGGCTCCAGCGAGTGGCAGTCATCGTTTCCCCCAGTGTGGTTACGCGGACACCCTCGCCTGGAAGCACAGGCGACGGACCCGCTGGAACGATACGCGCGGGAGTGTGACTTCGCCAGCTTCATTGCAGGGCTGACCGCGAGTCTGGGCGCCGCGGCTCCCTCAAGGCGCGACGTCGGCGATGTCGGCACGGGGGTGCCGACCTACAGCGCGGCGACACGAGCAGCCGCAGGGCGGCATCCCATGCCGCCGGACCCTTTGGACCTGTCGCCTTGGGCTCAGACCCGCGGCGATCCCGCCGTGCCGTGTGGCACGACGATCCAGGTCGCCCTGGCCACGGCGATGGGGCTGCCCTCGGCCGAGTAGATAACCGAACCGGCAAGACGCTTGCGGCCCTCGCTGCCCAGGCGCCAGCCAGCGACGATGTGCGGCTCGCCGGCCCGCACGTCGCCATCGATGCGCGCACTGAGTTCGCCGAGCAGCGCCGGCGCCCCCTCGGGCAAGGGCGCGAAGGCGAAGAAGCCGGTGCAGTCCAGCGCCGACCAGATGAACTCGGATCGAACCAGGCCGTCGGGCGCGGCCAGGTTCGCGGCCGGGGTCCAGACGGCGGCGACCAGGTCGAAGCCATCGACCGCGGCCGGGAAGATGCGCAGCCCGTCGTCCTCGCGGCGCTGCGGGCCGCAGACGAAGCAGCCCGGGAAGGGATGGCTGTGGAAACCCACAT
>JANJTY010000609.1 GCA_024710865.1 Lysobacteraceae bacterium
TCCACCATGCTTCGCTTCCTGCCCGCGGCCGTCCTGGCCGCGCTGCTGCCCGCTGCCGCCCTGGCCAGCGACTACGAGTTCACCGTGCACAACAACTCCGACCAGGACATCGTCAAGATCGAGGTGTCCGAGGACGGCGAGTCCTGGGCCCGCTTCGACATCGGCAGCGGCATCGACGCCGAGGACTCGGCCGTGCTGGTCTGGGCCGAGCACACCAACGACAGCGGCTGCGACTGGCAATTCCGCGCCACCTTCGAGGAAGGCTTCGTCGCCTACTCGGACTTCATCGATTTCTGCGAGGAGGGCGTCGAGATCGAGTTCGATTTCGACTGAGCCCGAAGGTCCATGCCCGCCCGGCCGACGTTCTGGCCGGGCGGTCTTCCCGGCGCGACCGGACCGGGACCTCCGGCACGGCGCCTGCACGCGCGGCGCTGCTAGCATTCAAGACTTCGTCCCCGCGGAACGTCCCATGCATCGCCAGCTCAGCCTCGCCCTTGGTCTCGCCCTCGCCGCCAGCGGCGCTGCCTACGCAGCCAAGCCCAAGGCTGACGAGGCGACGTGGAACGTCGACACCGCCCTGCCGGGCAAGACCGTCCGCTTCACGGTCGACGAAGGCACCTGGATGAGCCTGGACCTCTCGCCCGACGGACGCACCCTCGTCTTCGACCTGCTCGGCGATCTGTACCTGCTGCCGATCGAAGGCGGCAAGGCCAAGCGGCTTACTTCGGGCGCGGCCTATGACGTGCAGCCGCGCTTCTCGCCCGACGGAACGCAGGTGGCCTTCAGCTCCGATCGCGGCGGTGGGCACAACCTCTGGCGCATTGGGGTGGACGGCAAGGACGCGGTGCAGGTGACGAAGGAAGACTTCCGCCTGCTCAACAACCCGGTCTGGACGCCGGATGGTCAATACCTGATCGGTCGCAAGCACTTCACCGGCCAGCGCTCGCTCGGCGCCGGCGAGCTCTGGCTGTATCACAGCAGCGGCGGCTCCGGCCTGCAGCTGACCAAGCAGAAGAACGACCAGCAGGACCTGGGCGAGCCCGCCGTGTCGCCCGACGGGCGCTAAGTCTACTTCTCCGAGGACGTCACCGCCGGTCCGACCTTCCAGTACAACAAGAACCCGCACGACACCATCTACGCGATCAAGCGCCTCGACCGCGAGACCGGCGAGATCGAGACCCTGATCGACAGCGCCGGCGGCGCGGTGCGCCCGCAGCCCTCGCCGGACGGCAAACAGCTCGCCTTCGTCAAGCGCGTGCGCGAGAAGACCGTGCTGCATGCGTTCGACCTGGCGACCGGCATCACCCGCCCGGTCTGGGACGGCCTCTCGCACGACCAGCAGGAGGCCTGGGCCATCTTCGGACCCTACACCGGCTTCGCCTGGACGCCGGATTCGAAGGCCGCCGTGATCTGGGCCCAGGGCAAGCTGTGGCGCGTGGACATGGAAAGCGGCACGTCCACGCAGATCGCCTTCAGCGCCGAGGTCGAGCAGAAGCTGGCCACGCCGCTGCGCTTCGAACAGAAACTGGAAGGCGACCGCTTCGAGCCGAAGATGATCCGCGACGTCGCCACCAGCCCGGACGGCAAGACCCTCATCTTCCACGCCGCCGGCAAGCTCTGGCGCAAGGCCCTGCCGAACGGCCGGCCCGAGCGACTCACCAGCGATGCCGAGCGCTTCGAGTACCAGCCGAGCTTCTCGCCCGACGGCCGCACGCTGCTCTACACCACCTGGTCGGATGCCGAGATGGGCGCGATCCACGCGCTGGACCTGGCCTCCGGCCAGCGCCGCACCCTCAGCAGCGAGAAGGGCTACTACTACGGCCCCCGCTTCTCGCCCGACGCCAGCCGCATCGTCTATGCCCGCACCGGCGGCGGCGGCCTGACCGGCGGCCAGCACGCGCGCGAGACCGGCATCTACCTGCTGCCGGCCGCCGGCGGCGAAGCCGTCCGCATCGCGCGCGCCGGACGCGATCCGCAGTTCTCCGCCGACGGCGGTCGCGTCACCTACCTCACCGGCGGCGGCCTGTCGAAGAAGCTGATGAGCGTGGGCCTCAATGGCGAGGAGCCGCGCGAGGTGTTCAACCTCAAGTACGTCAACTCCGTGGCGATCAGCCCGGACGGGCAGTGGGTGGCCTTCACCGAACTGTTCAACGCCTATGTCGCGCCGATGCCCGCCACCGGCGGCAGCATCGAGCTGAGCAAGGACACCAAGGCGATCCCGGTGACCCAGGTCAGCCGCGACGTCGGCTCCTACCTGCACTGGTCGGCGGACTCCAGGCGCCTGCACTGGATGGTGGGACGCGAGTACTTCAGCCGCGGCCTGGCCGACAGCTTCGCCTTCCTCCCCGGCGCGCCGAAAGCGCTGCCCAAGCCGGGCGACCTCAAGGGCGTTGATGTCGGCCTCAGCCTGCCGACCGACCAGCCGACCGACATCGTTGCCTTCGTCGGCGGCCGCGTCATCACCATGCGCGAGGCGCACAGCCAGCAGGAGGTGATCGAGGACGGCGTGGTGCTGGTGCGCGGGCACAGCATCGAAGCCGTCGGCGCGAACGGCGCGGTGAAGATCCCGGCCGACGCGCGCGTGATCGACGTCGCCGGCAAGACCCTCATGCCCGGCCTGGTCGACGTGCACGCGCACGCGGCGCACTTCGGCGGCGGCGTCGTGCCGCAGCAGAACTGGGCCTACTACGCCAACCTGTCCTTCGGCGTGACCGCGATGCACGACCCGTCGGCCACCACCGAGTTCGTGTTCTCGCAGGCCGAGCTGGTCAAGGCCGGCGCCATGGTCGGGCCGCGCATCTATTCCACCGGCACGATCCTGTACGGCGCCGATGGCGACTTCAAGGCGACCATCAACTCGCTCGACGATGCCCGCTCGCACCTGCGCCGGATGAAGGCGCAGGGCGCCTTCAGCGTGAAGAGCTACAACCAGCCGCGCCGCGACCAGCGCCAGCAGGTCAACACCGCCGCGCGCGAGCTCGGCATGCTGGTGGTGGAGGAGGGCGGCTCGACCTTCTTCCACAACCTCACCATGGTGCTGGACGGCGCCACCGGCGTGGAGCACAACCTGCCGATCGCGCCGCTGTACAAGGACGTGACCACGCTGTGGTCGCACACCGAGGTCAGCAACGTGCCGACCCTGGTGGTGACCTATGGCGGCCTCTCCGGCGAGCGCTGGTGGTACGCGCGCGACAACGTCTGGGAGGAGCCGCGCCTGAACCGCTTCTTCCCGCGCGAAACCCTCGACGCGCTCGCGATCCGGCGCGAGACCGCGCCGGACTGGGATTACTGGCACATCGAAGTCGCCAAGGCCAAGAAGGCCCTGCGCGACAGCGGCGTGCGCATCGGCGTCGGCGGCCACGGCCAGATGCAGGGTCTGGCCCCGCACTGGGAGCTGTGGATGCTGACCCAGGGTGGCTTCAGCAACTTCGAGGCCCTGCGCGCGGCGACCTTCGACGGCGCCGACTACATCGGCTTCGCCAAGGAATTCGGCTCGCTCGAGGCCGGCAAGCGCGCCGACCTCATCGTGCTCGACGGCAACCCGCTGGAGGACATCCGCGCCAGCGCCGCCACCCGCTACGTGATGGCCAACGGCCGCCTGTTCGACGTCGCCAACGACATGGCCGAAGTCGGCGGCCAGCAGCGCCCGGCGCCGGAGTTCTACTGGCAGCGCCACCGCGCCGGTCGCACCTACGGCGAGTCCTACGGCCCGACCGGCGTCTGCCACTGCCC
>JANJTY010000278.1 GCA_024710865.1 Lysobacteraceae bacterium
GCGATGAACTCGCCCATGCGCGCTTCGAGCAGGTCGGCCGCGTGTTCCAGGATGGTGGCGCGCGAGGCGGCGGGCAGGCGGTCCCAGTCCGGCTGCGCGGCCACGGCATTGCCCAGGGCCTGCTCGACCGTGGCGGCATCGGCCGCGATCCATGAACCCACCGCTTCGCGCCGGTCGGCCGGGTTGGTCACCTTGATCGCATCACCGGCTGCCGTGGCGCCCGGCACCAGCGGCGTGGCGCGCCAGTCGGCGAAGCTGGCGTTGATCTTCTCCGCCAGGGCTTTCAGGTCGGTGTCGCTGGCGAGGTTCACGCCCATGGAGTTCTTCCTCTCGGCGCCGTACAGGTCGGCCGGCTGCGGGATCTTGGGATGCGGCTTGAAATCGAAACCGGCCACGAGCGCGACCGGATCCGCCACCAGCTCGGCCGGGGCGATACGCTCGTCGACGATGCGGTTGACGAAGCTGGTGTTGGCGCCGTTCTCGAGCAGGCGCCGCACCAGGTAGGGCAGCAGGTCCTCGTGGCTGCCCACCGGTGCGTACACGCGGCAGGGCGCGTTCAGCTTGTTCGGACCGATGACTTCCTCGTAGAGGTCCTCGCCCATGCCGTGCAGCTTCTGGAACTCGAAGTCGCGGCCGGCCGCCATGTGGTGGACCGCCGCGATGGTGTGCGCGTTGTGGGTCGCGAACATCGGATACAGCGCGTCGGTCGCGGCCAGCATGCGGCGCGCGCAGGCCAGGTAGCTGACGTCGGTGTTCGGCTTGCGGGTGAAAACCGGGAAGCCGGCATGGCCGTCGACCTGGGCGCGCTTGACCTCGGCATCCCAGTAGGCGCCCTTGACCAGGCGCACCGGAATGCGACGCCCCTGCGCACGCGCGGCGTCGATCACGGCGTCGAGCGCGTAGGGCGCGCGCTTCTGGTAGGCCTGCACCGCGAGACCATAGCCCTCCCAGCCGGCCAGGCTGTCGTCGGCGAAAACGGAAAGGATCAGGTCGAGGCTCAGTTCCAGCCGGTCGGCTTCCTCGGCATCGATGGTGAACCCGATGCCGCGCGCGCGCGCCTGCTGCGCCAGTTGCAGCACGCGCGGGGCCAACTCGGCCATGACGCGGGCGCGCTTGGCGTGCTCGTAGCGTGGATGCAGGGCGGACAGCTTCACCGAAATCGAGGGCGCGGCGAACACATCGGCGAACGGGCCGGTGGCGCCAATGGCATCGATGGCGCGACGGTAGGCCTCGAAGTAGCGCGCCGCGTCCTTCGCCGTCAGCGCGGCCTCGCCCAGCATGTCGAACGAGTAGCGGTAGGCCGCATTGGCGCCCTTCTTCGAGCGCTTGAGGGCCTCGCCGATGGTCCGCCCCATGACGAACTGGTGGCCCATGATGCGCATCGCCTGGCGCACCGCGAGGCGGATCACCGGTTCGCCGGCGCGCCCGACCAGGCGTCGCATCGCGCCACCGAAGTCGCGCCGCGTTTCCTCCGCCAGGTTGACCATCTTCCCGGTCAGCATCAGGCCCCAGGTCGAGGCATTGACGAAGAGCGAATCGCTCTCGCCGAGGTGCTTCTTCCAGTCGGCATCGCCCAGCTTGTCGCGGATCAGCTTGTCGGCGGTGTCCTGGTCGGGAATGCGCAGCAGGGCCTCGGCCACGCACATCAGCAGCACGCCTTCCTCGCTGGACAGGTCGTACTGGCGCATGAAGGCCTCGATCATGCCGGCATCGGCGGCCTTCACGCGGGTGCGCTCGACCAGGGCCACGGCGGTGGCCTGGACCTTGACGGCGTCGGCCTCCGGCAGGCGCGCGTCGGCCAGCAACTCGGCCAGGTGCGCGGT
Organism: Lysobacteraceae bacterium; assembly: GCA_024710865.1. Taxonomy (GTDB): domain Bacteria; phylum Pseudomonadota; class Gammaproteobacteria; order Xanthomonadales; family Xanthomonadaceae; genus JANJTY01. The sequence goes on from JANJTY010000278.1 coordinate 1,824, forward strand.
TTCGTCGCGCAGGTAGGCGGCTGTGAGCCGGGCACGAGCGGCAGACGCCGCGCCCGGCAGTTCGGGAAGGAGGATCGGCTTCAAGGCGGCGGCGGCTCGGGTGTGAATCGGACCCGGCGCGGCGGCGCCGGGGCGCGCCATTCTAGAGGAGGGCGGGTCCGTTTACAGCGCGGCGTGCGCCGATCCCGACCCCGCGCTCACTGCCCGGCCATGATGCCCTGCAGGCGACGCTCCATTTCGTCGGGCCCGTAGCCGAGCGCGGCGCTGAGCGTCTCCATCGCCGCGCGCTCGCGGGCGTAGAGCCGGCCGTCGCTCGCGGCCAGGCGCAGCAGGGTTTCGTACAGCCGCTCGGTCTCGGGCGAGCCCTTGGCGTGCACGCCCAGGAAGCGCCGGACCTCGGCCTCGACGTCGAGCTGCTTGCCGCGTCCGCGCTCGAAGGCCTGGTGCGCGGCCTCGCGTCCCTTGATGGAGAGCTTGAACTCGTCCATCAGGGCGTTGACGAATTCGGATTCGTGGCTGGTGATGATGCCGTCCGCCTTGGCCAGATAGCCGAGCAGGCTGAAGAACACCTCGACCCGCAGGCGGTCGGCTTCGTCGAGACGCCCGCCGCCGAAGAGTTCGCCCACCGCCGCGCCGATGTCGCGCAGCATGCCCTGGAAGCCACCACCCGTTGTGTTGCTGGTGTTCACGTCCCCTCCTGCGTCCGGACCACTTCACGCAATCCTAGCAGCGCGGCTGGCATTTTGCGCCCTGACCATGCGACGCCCGATCCACCCTCCCCGCTCCGCCTCCAAAGCCGTCACGCCCGGCACTTTGGCTTGCCCGCCCTCGGTGCGGGGACTATCATTCCGACGTTTTCGCGTCGAGCCGGCCAGTCGCTCGCGCGCCGGATGGACATGATCGAGCTGCATGCCGACCCCGCGGCGGAGCCGAAGGCCACCCTGGTCCTTCGTCCCAACCGCTCGCTCAGCGCGCGGCAGCTGCGTTCGTTCTTCTATCTCCTGGCGACGGTGGCGGGCGGTGTGGCGGCGTTCGGGTGGCTGCAGGGCAATGCCTTCGCGCCACTGTTCGCGGCACTGCACCTTGGTTTCGTCGCATTCTGCCTGGCGCTGGTCTGGCGACGGAGCGGGTGCAGCGAAGTCATCGCGCTGAAGCGTGACCTGGTCGAGGTCTGGCGCGGCCCGCAGGGTGAGACCGTCTTTTCCGCACACCCGCTCTGGGTGCGGGTGACCGGCTCCCCCGATGGCCGCCTCTGGCTCGAGACGCGCGGCCGGCGCACCGAGATCGGCGCCTTCCTCGGCGAAGGCGAGCGCAGCCGGCTCGCAGCGCAGGTCAGGGAATTGCTGGCCGGGTTCAAGTGACCCGGCCGTTTGCCATGTTGTCTATACCTGTTGGGGTGTTCACGATGATTCGACGTTCGATGGTGCGGACCGGGCTGGGGCTGATCGCCCTGCTCGGCGCGACGGCCGCCATGGCCAATGCGGAGCCGTGGCAGCTCAACATGGGCGCCGGCGTCACCGAGACTTCCGCCCAGGTCTACTGGCTGCACAACCTCATCCTCGGCATCTGCGTCGCCATCGGCGTTCTGGTGTTCGGCGCGATGGGCTACGCCATGTTCGCCTTCCGCAAGTCCAAGGGCGCGGTGGCGGCGAAGTGGAGCCACAACACCAAGGCCGAGATCGTCTGGACCGTGGTACCGGTGCTGATCCTGGTCGCGATGGCCTGGCCGGCCACCAAGACCGTGTTCGACATGTACGACACCTCCGAATCGGAGATGACGGTCAAGATCACCGGTTACCAGTGGATGTGGCGCTACGAGATCCTCAACTACCGCGGCCAGCCCGGTGGCGTGAACTTCGTCAGCCGCCTCGACGCGGAAAGCGACCGCCTGCGCCAGAGCGGCGACCGGCCCAGCCTGGAGCAAAACCCGAACTACCTGCTCGACGTCGACAACGTCCTGGTGCTACCGACCGACACCAAGGTGCGCTTCGTGATCACCGCCGACGACGTCATCCACGCCTGGTGGGTGCCGGCGCTGGGCTGGAAGCAGGACGCCATCCCGGGCATCGTCAACGAGGCCTGGACCAACATCAAGCAGCCTGGCACCTACCGTGGCCAGTGCGCCGAACTCTGCGGCAAGGACCACGGCTTCATGCCGATCGTGGTCAAGGCCGTGCCGCGCGCCGAGTTCGAGTCCTGGCTTGCCGCGCAGCAGGCCGGCAACGCCGACGCGGCCCGCGCCATCGCGCAGGCGGCCACCTCCGCCCCGCGCGGCTGATCCAGCAAGGTTCCGAGGAAACGACCATGGCCAACGCAACCGCCGCCCACCACGACGAACACGACCACAAGCCGCAGGGCTTCCTGGATCGCTGGGTCTTCACCACCAACCACAAGGACATCGGCACGCTGTACCTGGTGTTCTCGCTGATCATGTTCCTGGTCGGCGGTTCGATGGCCCTGGTGATCCGCGCCGAGCTGTTCCAGCCCGGCCTGCAGCTGGTAGACCCGGCCTTCTTCAACCAGATGACCACGATGCATGCGCTGGTCATGATCTTCGGCGCGGTCATGCCGGCCTTCGTCGGCCTGGCGAACTGGATGGTGCCGCTGATGATCGGCGCGCCGGACATGGCGCTGCCGCGCATGAACAACTGGTCCTTCTGGATCCTGCCCTTCGCCTTCACCCTGCTGCTGATGACCCTGGTCATGCCGGGCGGCGGCCCCGCCGGCGGCTGGACCCTCTACCCGCCGCTGTCGCTGCAGGGCGGCAACAACGTGGCCTTCGTGATCTTCGCGATCCACCTGATGGGCATCAGCTCGATCATGGGCGCGATCAACATCATCGCCACCATCCTCAACATGCGCGCGCCGGGCATGGACCTGCTGAAGATGCCGATCTTCGTCTGGTCCTGGCTGATCACCGCCTTCCTGCTGATCGCGGTCATGCCGGTCCTGGCCGGCGCGGTCACCATGCTGCTGACCGACAAGTTCTTCGCCACCAGCTTCTTCAACGCGGCCGGCGGCGGCGACCCGGTGATGTTCCAGCACATCTTCTGGTTCTTCGGGCATCCCGAGGTCTACATCATGATCCTGCCGGCCTTCGGCGTGGTCTCGGAGATCCTGCCCACCTTCTCGCGCAAGCCACTGTTCGGCTACCAGGCCATGGTCTACGCGATCGCCTCGATCGCCTTCCTCAGCTTCATCGTCTGGGCCCACCACATGTTCACCGTGGGCATGCCGCTCGGCGGCGAGCTGTACTTCATGTACGCCACGATGCTGATCGCGGTGCCCACGGGCGTGAAGGTGTTCAACTGGGTCAGCACCATGTGGAAGGGCTCGATGACCTTCGAGACCCCGATGCTGTTCGCGATCGGCTTCGTGATCATGTTCACCATCGGCGGCTTCTCGGGCCTGATGCTGGCCATCGTCCCGGCCGACTTCCAGTACCACGACACCTACTTCGTGGTGGCCCACTTCCACTACGTGCTGGTCACCGGCGCGATCTTCTCGATCATGGCCGCGGTCTACTACTGGCTGCCCAAGTGGACCGGCCGCATGTACGACGAGACCCTCGGCAAGTGGCACTTCTGGCTGAGCACCATCTTCGTCAACCTGCTGTTCTTCCCGCAGCACTTCCTCGGCCTCGCCGGCATGCCGCGCCGCATTCCGGACTACAACGTGGCCTTCGCCGACTTCAACCTGTGGTCCTCGATCGGCGGCTTCGGATTCGGCCTCTCGCAGCTGCTGTTCGTCTGGATCCTGATCAAGTGCTGCGTGCTGGAGAAGGGTGCGCGCGCCGAGGCGCGCTCGTGGGAAGGCGCCAAGGGCCTGGAGTGGACCGTGCCCAGCCCGGCCCCGCACCACACCTTCAGCACGCCGCCGCAGATCCGCGACCAGGATCTGGCGCACGGCGACATCTCGCACTTAAGCCTTGCCGCGCGGTGCGGGGCCCCTGCCCCGCCCGCGCCTGACCGAAGCCCTCCATGACCGCTACCGATCCAAGCACGCGTGACGAGGCCCAGCGCCGGGCCGTGCGCCGTACCGTGGCCGTGGTGGGCGGCGTGGCCCTGCTGATCTACCTCGCCTTCCTCGCCTCCGGCATCATCGGGCGCTGAGCATGACC
>JANJTY010000279.1 GCA_024710865.1 Lysobacteraceae bacterium
ACTTCGTAGTAATCGCGTTTCATAGGGGCCGGGATTCGTTATTCGGGATTGGTTGGAAGCACGCAATCCAAGCGGGCTGCAAACACTGCATCGGTCGGTCGGGATTCGGGGCCCGCGCTTGCGAACCCCGAATCCCGAATCCCGAAACGCGGCTTTACTTCTTGTCGTCTTTGACTTCCGTGAACTCGGCATCGACCACATCGTCGGCCTGGCCTTCCGCGCCACCGGCCGGTCCCGGTGCGGGACCACCCTGCGCCGCGGCGGCGGCCGCCGCCTGCAGCGACTGCGCGGCCGCTTCCAGTGCGGCGGTCTTGCTGTCGATCTGCGCCTTGTCGTCCGACTTCATGGCCTTCTCGAGATCGGCCAGGGCCGCCTCGATACCGCCCATCTGCGCCGGCGGCACCTTGTCACCGACATCCTTCAAGGCACTGCGGGTGGCGTGGATCAGGGCGTCGGCCTTGTTGCGCGCGTCGACCAGTTCGTGGAACTTCTTGTCCTCTTCGCGGTGCGCTTCGGCGTCGGCGACCATGCGCTGGATCTCGTCCTCGGACAGGCCGGAGCCCGCCTTGATCTCGATCCGCTGTTCCTTGCCGGTCTTCTTGTCCTTGGCCGAGACGTGCAGGATGCCGTTGGCGTCGATGTCGAAGCTGACCTCGACCTGCGGCATGCCGCGCGGTGCGGCATCGATGCCGGCGAGATCGAACTTGGCCAGCGACTTGTTGTAGCGGGCCTGTTCGCGCTCGCCCTGCAGCACGTGCACGGTGACGGCGGTCTGGTTGTCCTCGGCGGTGGAAAACACCTGCGAGGCCTTGGTCGGCACCGTGGTGTTCTTCTCGATCAGCTTGGTGAACACGCCGCCCAGGGTCTCGATGCCGAGCGACAGCGGGGTGACGTCGAGCAGCAGCACGTCCTTGACGTCGCCGGCCAGCACACCGCCCTGCACCGCGGCGCCGATGGCGACGGCCTCGTCCGGGTTGACGTCCTTCTTCGGCTCCTTGCCGAAGAACTCGGTCACGGCCTGCTGCACCTTGGGCATGTGGGTCTGGCCGCCGACCAGGATCACCTCGCCGATGTCGCTGGCGCGCAGGCCGGCGTCGTTCAGCGCGGTGCGGCAGGGCTCGATGGTGCGCTTGATCAGGTCCTCCACCAGCGACTACAGCTTGGCCCGGGTCAGCTTGATGTTGAGGTGCTTGGGGCCGCTGGCATCGGCGGTGATGTAGGGCAGGTTGACGTCGGTCTGCTGCGCGCTGGAGAGCTCGATCTTGGCGCGCTCGGCGGCGTCCTTCAGGCGCTGCAGGGCGAGCGGATCCTTGCGCAGGTCGATGCCCTGGTCCTTGTTGAACTCCTCGACCAGGTAGTCGATGACGCGCTTGTCGAAGTCCTCGCCGCCCAGGAAGGTGTCGCCGTTGGTGGCGAGCACCTCGAACTGCTTCTCGCCGTCGACTTCGGCGATCTCGATGATCGAGACGTCGAAGGTGCCGCCGCCGAGATCGTAGACCGCGATCTTGCGGTCGCCGCCCTTCTTGTCCAGGCCATAGGCCAGGGCCGCGGCGGTGGGCTCGTTGATGATGCGCTTGACCTCCAGGCCGGCGATGCGGCCGGCGTCCTTGGTGGCCTGGCGCTGGGAGTCGTTGAAGTAGGCCGGCACCGTGATCACGGCCTCGGTCACGGTCTCGCCGAGGTAGGCCTCGGCCGTCTTCTTCATCTTGGCCAGCACCTCGGCCGAGATCTGCGGCGGGGCCATCTTCCTGCCGTCGGCGGTGGCGACCCAGGCGTCGCCGTTCTCGTGCGCGACGATGCCGTAGGGCACCAGGTCGAGGTCCTTCTTGACCTCGGCGTCGGTGAACTTGCGGCCGATCAGGCGCTTGACCGCGTAGAAGGTGTTCTTCGGGTTGGTCACGGCCTGGCGCTTGGCCGGCGCGCCGACCAGGGTCTCGCCATCCTTGGTGAAGGCGACGATGGAGGGCGTGGTGCGGTCGCCCTCGGCGTTCTCGATGACCTTCACCTGCCCGCCGTCCATGATCGCGACGCAGGAGTTGGTCGTGCCCAGGTCGATGCCGATGATCTTGCTCATTGGGGACTCCTTGGAATGTCTTGGCCGGCGGGGCCGGTGTGAGTGTCTTGTGCGCTAAGTGGGGGGCTGGCTGCGCGAATCAAGGGGGCGTGAGGGTGCCCGGCGTCTCGCGCGCCGGCCGGCGATGCTCAATCCGCCTTCGCCACCACCACCATGGCCGGGCGCAGCAGGCGACCGTTGAGCACGAAGCCCTTCTGGTAGACCTGCACCACGCTGCCCGGGGCCGCGCCCGGCGCGTCGACCAGCGACATCGCCTGATGGCGCTCGGGATCGAAGGCCTGCCCGGTTGGGTCGACCATCTCCAGGCCGTGGTCGCCGGTGGCCTTGAGTAGCTGCTTCAGGGTCAGCTCCATGCCCTCGCGCAGGCGCGCGGCATCGGCGTCGGCCACGCCGAGGCCGGCCTGCAGGCTGTCGATCACCGGCAGCAGGTCGGCCAGCACGCGCTCGTTGGCGAAGCGCCGGGCCTGTTCGAGATCGCGCGCCATGCGCTTGCGCTGGTTGTCCATCTCGGCGCGCTCACGCAACCACTGCTCCTTCAGCGCCGCGAGCTGCTGTTCGGCCTCGGCCAGCTGGGCCTCGGTGGCGGCGTTCTCGGGCAGGTACTCGTCGCCGTCGCGCGGCGGATGCCCATCCTGCGGGTTGGTCTCGGTGCTGTGCATGGCTTGCTTCCAGGATGCGGGGCCGCGGGGGCGGCCCGTGGTGGGTCCAGCGGACCCTTATGGGGCCTGGCGGCCCTGCTTCAAGGCCGCCCCGAGCAGGTCGGCGGTGGCCTGCACCATGGGAATGACGCGTTCGTAGGCCATGCGGGTCGGACCGATCACGCCGATGGCGCCCAGCACCTGGCCATTGGCCCCATAGGGCGCGGTCACCACGGTGCAGTTGCCGAGCGAGGCCATGCCGGACTCCTCGCCGATGAACAGGCGCACGCCCTGGGCCTGGATGCAGCGGTCGAGCAGCTGCAGGATCTCGCGCTTGCGCGTGAAGGCCTCGAACAGCTCGCGCAGGCGCTCCAGATCGGAGAGGTCCTGCACGCCCATGAGCTTGGTCTGGCCGACCACGACCACATCCTCGGTGCCGCTGCGGTCGAAGGCCGATTCGGCGATGTCGACCGCGGCGCTCAGGGTGCGCTCCATGGCGCTGCGGGTCTCGCGCAGCTCGCGCAGCAGCTGGCTGCGGATCTCGGACAGCTGGCGGCCGGCGAAGTGGGCGTTGAGGTAGTTGGCGGTCTGCTCCAGCTCGGCCGGGGTGTAGGGCCGGCGCAGGCTGATGATGCGGTTCTGCACCTCGTTGTCGGTGAAGACCAGGATCACCAGCACGCGATTGCCGTCGAGCGGCACGAAATCGATGTGGCGGAAGGCGAACTGCTCGCGCGTCGGCACCGTCACCAGGCCGACGAAGTGGGTCATGGCCGAGAGCAGCTCGGAGGCATTCGACAGCAGGGCCTGGGTACCGGCGGTGGCCGGCAGTTCGGCGCGCAGGCGCGAGACCTCGCGCTCGTCCAGCGGCTGGACCTGCAGCAGGCTGTCGACGAACAGGCGGTAGCCCTGCGCGGTGGGGATGCGCCCGGCCGAGGTGTGCGGCGCCGCCACCAGGCCCAGCTCTTCCAGGTCGGCCATCACGTTGCGGATGGTGGCCGGACTCACGTCCAGGCCGGAATGCTTGGCCAGGGTGCGCGAACCCACCGGCTCGCCGTCGCGGATGTACTGCGCGATCAGGGCGCGCAGCAGGCTGCGTCCGCGGGCGTCGAGGTGGTCGTGCGTGCGTTTCATCGTTCCGCCATAAATAAGGCCTGCGACGGCGCCAGGCAAGGGCGGCGTTGGCGCTGTCCGCCGCGCATGCTAGCGTTTGCGCCCCCTGCCGGACGCCCCCATGCTGAGCGCGCTCTTCGTCAAGGACTTCGCCGTGGTGCACGAGGCCGAACTGGCCTTCGGGCCGGGCATGAGCGTGATCTCGGGCGAGACCGGCGCCGGCAAGTCGCTGCTGGTCGATGCGCTGATGCTGCTGTCGGGCGCACGCGCCGATGCCGGCGTGGTGCGGCACGGCGCCGAACGCGCCGAACTGGCCGCCACCTTCCTGCTCGACGACGCCCCGGCGGCGCGCGACTGGCTGGTCGAAGAGGCCCTGGACGACGAGGGCCAGTGCCAGCTGCGCCGCGTGATCCGCGCAGACGGCGGCTCGCGCGCCTGGATCAACGGCCGCCCGGCGACGGTCTCGCAGCTGACCGCGCTGGGCGGGCTGCTGCTGGAGATCCACGGCCAGCACGAACACCAGGCCCTGCTCGATCGCGGCCACCAGCTCGCCCTGCTCGACGGCTTCGGCCGGCACGGCGCGCTGCTGGGCGAGGTCGCCGACCTGGCGCAGGCCTTTACATCGGCCCAGCGCGAGCTGGCCGCCCTGCCCGGCGGCGAGGCCGCGAGCGAACGGATCGAGCTGATCGAGCGACGCCTGACCGAGCTCTCGCGCGAGGACCTCTCGCCCGAAGCGGTCGAGGCCCTGCTCGAAGCGCACCGCCGCCAGGCCAATGCGGCCACCCTGCTGGCCGGCTACGGCCGCGCGATCGCCCTGATCGGCGAGGACGAGGGCTACTCGCTGACCCAGGGCCTGCGCCGGGTGCGGCACGAGCTGGGCGAACTGGTCGGGCACGAACCGGCCATGGCGCCGATGCTCGACCTGCTCGAATCGGTCTCGATCCAACTCGACGAGACCCAGGCCAGCCTGGAGCGGCTGCGCGACGATCTCGACCTCGATCCGGCCCGCCTGCAGGAGCTGGATGGCCGCATCGGCCACCTGCACGAACTGGCGCGCCGTCACCGCGTCGGCATGGACCAGCTCGCGCCGGTGAAGGCGGAGCTGGAGGCCGAATACGAGCGCCTGCGCGGCGCGGCCGGCGCGGCCGATACGTTGCGCAAGCGCCTGCAGTCCCTGGCCTCGGAGTGGCGCACGGCGGCGGAGCGCCTCGGCGCAGCGCGACATGAGGCGGGCGGGCGCCTCGCCGGGGCGGTGGAGTCCCTGCTCGCCGAACTCGGCATGGGCCGGGCCCGCTTCGAGCTGCGCTTCGATCCGATCGCCTCAGGCACGCCCGATCCGCAGGGCAGCGAGCGTGTCGAGTTCCTGGTCGCGCTCAATCCGGGCCAGCCGCCCAGCCCGCTGCGCAAGACCGCCTCGGGTGGCGAGCTCTCGCGCATCGGCTTGGCCATCGAAGTGGCCAGCCTGGGCGTCGATCCGGTCCCGACCATGGTGTTCGACGAAGTCGATTCGGGCATCGGTGGCGCCGTCGCCGAAGCGGTCGGCGCGCGCCTGCGCGCGCTCGGCGCCAGTCGCCAGGTTCTGTGCGTGACCCACCTGCCGCAGGTCGCGGCGCAGGGCCACGCGCACTTCCACGTCAGCAAGGCGAGCGCGGCGGATGCCACCCGCAGCGAGGTCACGCCGCTGGACGAGGCCGGCCGGATCGAGGAAATCGCCCGCATGCTGGCCGGACGCGAGGTCAGCAAAGAGGCGCGCGCGCAGGCGCGCCGCCTGCTCAGCGGCAGCTAGCGTCCAGCGTCTGGGTCAGCCGCTGCAGCGGGATCTCACCGGACGAGGGGAATCCGGGGCGCGAGGTGCGCCAGCGCAGGGTTGCGTTCTGGCTGTCATGCAGAACGAACTCGATCTCGCCCCAGGTGCGGCGCTGCACCTCGGCCGGATCGAAGTCGGGCGGAAAGTCGCCGCCGCTGCCGTCCTCCAGGGTGACCGTGAGCACGCCATCGTCGGGAATCAGCGCCGCCCCGTTCATCCAGAACGGTTCGCCCGCCTGGAACACGTACCAGATCACCGCCGCCAGTCGCCCCTCGGCGGTATCGATGGCCTGCACCTGCAGACCGTAGCCGCTTTCCTCCGGGTTGTACCAACTGCCGGAGACGCAGGCGCGAAGGCCGCTGTCGAAACCGTCGTCATTCGCATCGGCAAGGGAGGTCAGGCGCCGCATCGACAGACTGCCGTTGGCGAAGCCCTCCAGCGCGCTCTCCCAGCTGGCCTCCAGGCGGTCCGGGGCGGTGAATTCCAGCCGCAGCTCGCCCCAGGGTTCGAGGTCGAGATCCGCGGGGCGATAGGCCGGCGGGAACTGCGGACCGCTTCCGATGAACAGCGGCACGGTCGCGACATCGCCCTCGATCGGCCCGGCGCCGGTCATCCAGACCGGCCGACCGTCGAGATAGGCATAGAAACCGACTGCGAAGCCCGGGGAATCGCCACCACCATCGATGGCCTCGATCACCAGGCCCTGGCCGGACTGCGCCGGGTCGTACCACGCCCCGCTGCCCAGCACGGCGCTGCCGCCGACGGCGAAGCGCGACTCCACACGGTGGTCGAGGTAGGTGTAGCGGGCGGTCCACATCCCGGCCGGGGCGGACTCCGGCAGCCTCACGGAGGCGTACCAGTAGGCTGCCGAGTAGTACTCCGCGTCCATCCCGCTGGTGTCGAGGTCACGCCGCAGGTGCAGCGCGCCGTTGGGGCGGAACAGCTCGACCTGCAGCGGATCGCCCCGACGCAGATCGCGGAAGTAGGCGGCCAGGACAACCTGTTCACCCGGCGCGAAGCGCCCGCGGTAGTTCGGGGTCTCGACCTCCCCACAGGCGGGACTGGCTTCCGGCGGCGCGTCATGCGTGGCCACCGCCAGCAGGCGCGAGTCGCGGTACGGCGCCTGCTCCGCCCAGCGTCCCGGCACCGCGTTGCAGAACCCGACGTAGGGATCGATCGGCGCATTGAAGACGTTGCGCAGCTCGAAGTGCAGGTGCGGGCCGGTGGAGATGCCGCTTGAACCCACCAGACCAAGGTACTCGCCTGCCACCACGGTCGTGCCCAGCGGCTTGCCGGTGAGTGAGCCGCGCTTCATGTGCAGGTAGCGACCGACGCTTCCATCGGCGTGTCGGATCGCGATGAAGTTCGGCAGGTCAGCGGCGCCAAGGCTGCAGTTGCGGTCGGGAAAGCCGTCCGCGCGCGCCACGATGATCCCACCGGCGGCGGCGCGCACCTGCACCGCATTCTGCGCCATGCCCTGCCAGGGGAAGGGCCAGATGAAGTAGTCTGTGCCAGCGTGGTTGTAGCCGGCGGCGGTGTCGTAGGTCCGCTCGCCACACTCGTAGTCGCGCAGGACGCCGGGGAAGGCGGCGTTGTGGTCGACGAAGTTGGAAATGCCGTGTCGGTCCGTCGGACCCGCGGGCGCGTTCGGGACCAGCGGCAAGATCAGGGCGAAGGGGCTCTTGTCGGCCGCGACGCCCTCCAGCCCGAGGCTGCGCAGGCCGTCCTCGATCGCCGCATCGATGGCGGCATCGTGCGCCGGCGCATGCGCGTCGCGCGGCAGGGCCTCGATCCGCAACGGCGCCGGCGGGTAAGTCAGATCGCCTTCGTCGCCAGCCGCCGGCGTCGCGGCGGGTGGGCCCAGAGCCAAGACCAGGATCGCCAGTGCCGCTCGCATCGTCCTCTCCCGTCGGCGCCCGCCGGCGCCGCGCTTCAGCGTTTGCGCTTGGGCCGCACGTACAGCACCAGGCTGTGGTCCTCGATATCGTAGCCGTGCTTCTCGGCGATCTCCTTCTGCAGGCGCTCGATCTCTTCGCTGACGAACTCGATCACCTTGCCGCTCTCCACGTCCACCATGTGGTCGTGGTGCTTGCCGCGGTCTAGCTCGTACACCGCCTGCCCGCCCTCGAAGTTGTGCTTGGCGACGAGGCCCGCCGCTTCGAACTGGGTCAGCACCCGGTACACCGTCGCCAGGCCGATGTCGTCGCCGTTCTCCATCAGGCCGCGGTAGATGTCCTCCGCCGTCATGTGGCGGGGACTGGCGTTCTCCAGCAGATCGAGGATCCGCAGGCGCGGGTGGGTGACTTTCAATCCGGCCTTGCGCAGGTCCTGCGATTCCACGGCGACTCCTCGTTGCGTTGGCGGTTGCGTGCGCGATCCGTACTGCTCCGCGCCATGCCGCACGCAGCGGGCCGGTCGGCGTCGATGCAGGCCGCTAGTGTATCATCCGGTGCTTTCCAGACCGTCGTGAACCGCGCATGCGTGCACTCCTTCCGGCCGCCGCCGCCCTGCTCCTTCTCTCAGGATGCGGAATCATCTACCGCTCCAACGTCTACCAGGGCAACCTGCTGGAGGAGAAGTCCATCGCGCAGCTGCAGCCGGGCCTGAGCAAACGCCAGGTCATCGTGCTGCTCGGCAGCCCGGCGGTCGAGGATCCGTTCCACCAGGCGCGCTGGGACTATGTCGCCAGCATCCGCCGCGGGCGCGGCGACACCGAGGTGCGCAACCTCACCCTGCACTTCGAAGGCGACAGCCTGGTGCGCTGGGAGGGCGAGCACTTCCCGGAGCAGGACCTCGCCCTCATGCAGGAACTGCGCCCCTACGGCAACCTGCCGAAGGACAAGGACAAGGAACAGGGCCGAGGCGGCCGTTGAGTCCTCAACCACTGCGCCCAGCGGCGGCGCGCCGCCGCCGCACCTCCTTCGGATCGCATTCGAGCGGCCGGTAGAGTTCGACCCGATCGCCATCGCGCAGGTCGGTGTCCAGCGTCACGGGACGGCTGAAGATGCCGAGCCGCGCGGCATCGATGACGAGGCCCTCGATCTCGCGCTCCAGCCCCGACGCGGCGATCGCCTCGCGTACGCTGGAACCGGCTGGAATCTCCACCTCGCGCAGCCAGCATCTGCGCGGCAGCGCATAGACCACCTGCACCCGGATGCGCGCGGCGCTCATGCCGCCTCGCGCGCGGCGCGGCAAAAGTCGTCGACCAGCCGGTCGGCCAGGCCCTGGAAACCGGCCGCCAGCGCGCTGCCGACGACCCGCCCGGCGACTTCGAAATCGAGCACGAGCGAGACCTTGCAGGCATCGCTGGACAGGGCCGCGAACGACCACTGGCCCGACAGGCGCCGGAACGGGCCTTCGACCAGGGCCAACTCGATCCGGTGCGGCGGTTCGAGCCGGTTGCGCGTGGTGAAACCCAGGCGCAGCGCCCCCATCTTCAGCTGCAGGCGCGCCAGCATCTGGCCCTCGTCCTGCTCCAGCACCTCGGACGCTTCGCACCAGGCGAAGCGGCGCGGATAGCCGGCAACGTCGTTCACCAGTTCGTACAGGCGGGCGGCGGGGCGCGCCACCAGCGCGCTGCGCTCGACCCGGCTCATGCCGCCGTCTCGCGGCGCGGCGCCGCATGCGCAACAATGCGGTTCAAGGAAACGCACATGACCAAGAAGAAAGACACCAAGGATAGCGGAAGCACCATCGCGCTGAACAAGCGCGCCCGGCACGAATACCACCTCGACGACCGCTTCGAGGCCGGCATCGCGCTGCAGGGCTGGGAGCTCAAGGCGATCCGCGCCGGGCGCTGCCAGATCGGCGAGAGCTATGCCGTCGTGCTGCAAGGCGAACTGTTCCTGGTCGGCGCCCAGATCACCCCGCTGATCTCGGCCTCCACCCACGTGGTGGCGGACGACCGCCGCACCCGCAAGCTGCTCCTGCACCGGCACGAGATCGACCGCCTGATCGGGCGGGTCGAGCGCGACGGCTACACCCTGGTGCCGACCGCGATGTACTGGAAGCGCAACAAGGTGAAGCTTGAGATCGCCCTGGCCAAGGGCAAGCAGGCGCACGACAAGCGCGAGGCCAGCAAGGAGCGCGATTGGCAGGTCGAGAAGCAGCGCGCGCTGCGCAACCACAACCGCAGCGCCTAGCCGCCGCGGAAACCCGGTCCCTGGCGGCGAACGCAGCGCACCGCATCGCACCCAGCCGCGCGTGGCGATGCGCGGGGCGGTGGATCGAAAACTGAACACCACCCGCGGCGGCGACACCCTCGCCCTTGTGGGCCCCCTGCCCCGCCCCTACACTGCTGCCTGTCGGACGAAATCCGCTCGCGTCAACTCCGGGGGTGTCCTGGCTTCGACGGGGGTTGCGAAGTCGACCGGCGCATGCCGAGGGGGCAGCTTTCCTCGTTAATCCAGCCGCAAAAACTCAGACGCCAACGACGACGTCTACGCTCTGGCCGCTTAAGGCCTAGCCCCGAACCCACGTGTGCCTGTGCTAGTGGGTGTAGGGTCATCATCACGGGATAGGTTCCGGCGGCGACCCGCCAACCGGGATCGAGATCAAGCGGGTGTGTCCTGCGGTGTGCTTCGCACGTCGTGTTGCCGCAGGCCGAGAACGAACGGCGAGCTAAGCATGTAGTGCCGGAGATGGAGTGCTCTCGGACGGGGGTTCAACTCCCCCCACCTCCACCATCTAGAAGGGCCCGGAGCGATCCGGGCCTTTTCTTTTTGCGTCCGTTGGCCGCGCGCGCACGACGCGGCGCTCACGGCAGCCGTGCTCGACTCCGAGGCTTCGCCATCGCCGCTCGCTTCGCTTCCGACATGCCCATGCGCGCCCTCGTCTGGCTGAAGCGCGACCTGCGCTGTGCGGACCATGCGCCGCTGGCGGCGGCGGCCGGGTGCGATGCCGCGGCAGCGCTGTACGTGGTCGAGCCGGAGTGGCTGGGCAGTCCCGAGTGCGAGGCGCAGCATCTGGCCTTCGCCGAGCGCGCGATTGCGGCGTTGCGCGAGTCGCTGGCGGCGCGCGGACTGCCGCTGCTGCTGCGCTTCGGCCACGCGACAAAGGTGCTGTCCGCGCTGCGGGCCGAGTATCCCTTCACTCATCTCTTCAGCCACGAGGAAACCGGCCCGGGCTGGAGCTACCGGCGCGACCGGGCGGTGGCGCGCTGGTGCCGGAACCATGGGGTGGTCTGGCGCGAGTGGCCGCAGACCGGCGTGGTGCGTGGCCTGCGCGAGCGTGAGGGCCGGGCCGA
>JANJTY010000658.1 GCA_024710865.1 Lysobacteraceae bacterium
TGCTGCTGATGGCCGACCAAGCCTTCGCCCTGCCCGCGACCATCCGCAGCCGCTGCCAGCGTGTCGAGCTGCGCATGCCGGGCCGCGCGGATGCGCTGGCCTGGCTGGCTACGCAGGGCGTCGATGGCGAGACGGCGCGCGTCGCGTTGGAGGCCGCGCGCGGCAATCCGGGCGCGGCCCTGGACCTGCTGGGGGAAGGCGGGCTGCAGCGTTTGCGCGAGGTGCGCGCGGATCTCGACGCGCTGGCGCAGGGGCGCAGCAGCGCGGCCGAGGCCGCGCGCCGCTGGTGCGACGAACATCTGGAGCAGCGCCTGCGCTTCGCCGCCGACACCGTGCGCGATGCGGCCCTGGGCGATCTGGCCGCCGGCTTGACCCCATCGCGGGATTTTCCCAAGCTAGCGGCGTGGTTCGACCGGGCCAACCGCCTGCGTGAACTGGTGCGGACGACGGTCCGTACCGACCTGATGCTGGTCGGCCTGCTGCGCGAATGGCGCCGCGCCGGACAGTCCCCGCGCAGCACATGAGGAAACGGGTGCAGCCATGATTGGAGCAGGCGGAGCGCGGCAGGGCATCCTGTCGCTGGCGATCAAGGACAAGGGCGCGCTGTACAACGCCTACATGCCGTACGTGAAGGGCGGTGCGATCTTCGTGCCCACGCCCAAGCGCTACAGCCTGGGCGACGAGGTCTTCCTGCTGCTCAACCTGCTGGACGAGAAGGAACGCCTGCCGGTGGCGGGCAAGGTCATCTGGATCACGCCCACCGGCGCGCAGGGCAACCGCGCCGCGGGCATCGGCGTGCAGTTCGCCGAGACCGCCGAAGGCGAGATGGTCAAGACCAAGATCGAGACCATGCTGGCCGGAATGCTGGGCGCGGACAAGCCGACCCATACCATGTGAGCCGTCGGCACGCGCGCTCGACGCGCGCCGACCCGGCCGGCCAGTGACGGAAAAACGAACGGGGCGCCTCCGGCGCCCCGTTCGGTACTGCCCCGCTGTGATGAAACGCTGGTTCAGGCCGCGGCGCGCGCCTTGTCGGCGGCGGCCTGGGCATAGGTGCCCTTGAGTTCGCCCAGGAAGCCCAGCACGTCGCGATGCACCGACTGCAGGCCACCGTGGCTGGCGTTCTCGGTTTCGTGGAAGACGACGGCGATCCAGGTCGCGATGCCGCGCAGACGCAGCTGCGCATTGTCGGAGCGCGCGCGGGAGAGGGCCACGTCGGAGGCGTCGCCCCAGGGCTGGTAGCGGTCGACATGTTCGGAGCCGTAGAGGTGCGGCTGGGGATGCTGCGCCGCCTTCTGGATCTCGGCCGCCACCAGCATGCCCAGGGCGCGCTTGGCGCTGACCGGAAGCTCGTCGATCAGCTTGCGGACTTCCTTCGCCTGGCGGGCGAGCATGACGTAGCGCGTCAGGGCGAGCATCTTGGTCAGGAACTGCATGGCGGGCCTCGGGAACTTCGGAATTGGGTCCGGCTTGACGGACCGGCTGGACGAGCTGTTCATGTGCGGACGACCTAGGTACGACTCTTGCTAGGCAAGGTCGGATGTGACCCTGTGCGTCGCATACTGGCACGTGGCGTCTTGGGCATAGTGTGCGTTCAGTCACGCTTCAAGTGCAAGCCTTGTGTTCGCGGCGAAGTCGTGATCGACTCCGCACTCTCTCCGCGGGCCCACGCGCTGTGTTGCGCAGCCAGAGCCTCCCGCCAGCCACCGGAAACTGCCGCGATGCGTCACACCGCCTGATCCTCGATTGTCCCGGAACCCCGGTTCCGGTCCCTCGAAGCGAGCGCAGCCTCCGGGCTGCAGGCGGTTGCATCCATGTCAAATACCTTGCGGGCACGTGGGCTTGCCCTGTCCCTTCCCGATGGTCGCGCGCTGTTGGCGTGCGCCGATCTCATACTCGACCATCGACCGACCGCCCTGGTCGGGGCCAATGGCGTCGGCAAGAGCCGGCTTTGCCGGGTGCTGGCCGGACTGGACCCGCCCGACCAGGGTCGGGTCGAGTTTCCCGGTCGTATCCACCTGCTCGGACACCAGCTTGCCGCTGCGCCTGATCCGAGCGACGGCGTGAGTCTCGCGCGCTGGTGCGATCACTTCGACGTGCCGATCCGACCTGCCCACAGCGAAATCGAAGGCAGCGGCGGCGAGCGCCAGCGCTACCGGCTGGCGCAGGCCTTCGCCCGCGGGGTCGACCTTCTGATCCTGGACGAACCCGGCGTGCACCTGGATAGGGCCGGACTCGACGCGCTGCTGGCTGCGGTGCGGGAGTTCCGCGGCCTGCTTCTCGTCGTCAGCCATCAGCCCGAGATCCTTGCCGGGGCCGAACGCGTGCTGGAGCTGTCCGCTGGCCGTCTGCACGACTCCGCCCTCGATTTCGCGGCCTATCGCCGCCAGCGCACGATCGAGCAGGCCGCCGCCGCGCGCGCGCTGGCGCAGGCCAAGCGCGAGCTTGCCCAGCGCCGGGCGCAGCGGCAGAGCTCCCGCGAGCGCGCCGAGGGGCGCGCGGCGCAGGGGCGACGCGCGC
>JANJTY010000661.1 GCA_024710865.1 Lysobacteraceae bacterium
TCTTCCGCTGTCAGCTGCGTTCGGTTCGGCGGACGTCGGCATGCAATGGCCCTCTGGGATTCCCGACGTGCAAGTAACGCGGACGCCGGCGGCGATTACCGGCCCGCCACCGGCGCGACGAGGCTGGCGCGCAGATGCGCGGCCTCGCCGTCCAGCTGCTCGGGATCCGCGACCGTATCGGCCAGAAGCTCGCGCACGAGCTCCTGCAGGCGCTGGCGCAAGCGGTGGATGGCCACCGCAAGGGTGTTCCGACGAAGGCCGAGCCGATCGGCCAGCAACGCGTACTCGTCGCGTTCCGGCGTTTCCAGCAGGAACGGCCGCAGCGCCTCGAACAGTGCGAGCTTGCCGGCGGCTTCGGCCTCACCGCGCAGCCGCCGCAGGGCGGCCTCGACCGTGGCGCGCGCGAACTCGCGTTCGAACAGCGCCTCGGGCTGGCCCTCGCGATCGCCGGCCGGCTCGAATCCGGCTTCGGCAGCGCGATCCAGGGAGAGATCGGCCACCCCGCCCCCGCGCTTGAAGGCCTGCGCGGCGGCGGACTGGTTGGCCAGGAAGTTCTTCAACGCCACCAGCAGGTAGACGCGGAACCGTCCGCGCTCGCGCTCGGCGCGGGCATCGGTGCGCAGCCTCAGCAACTGCTCGAAGAACCCCTGAGCCAGGTCCTCGGACTCGGCCCCCGCGAAGCCGCGGCTGCGCACGTAGGCCAGTACCGGCGGGTGGTAGATGCGACAGAGCTCCGCCAGCGCCATGCCGGCCGAACCGTCATCGCCGCGTGCCTGCAGCACCAGGCTCCAGCGCGTGGTGCGGAATCCTCCCATCGCTCCTCCCCCTGAAACCGGCACCCGCCCCGCAGGCACGTCGGCCGCGTGGCGGCCTTCCGGCGTGATGCTATCCGGCCAGCCGCTCGGCCAGCCACTGCCGCGCCGCGTCCCAGTCGCGATGCGCGGTGCGCGGCGAGATGCCGAGCGCGCTGGCGGTGTCCTCGTCGTTCAGGCCACCGAAGAAACGGTGCTCGAAGACCTGGGCCTGGCGCGGCTCGGCCTCGGCCAGGCGGCGCAGGGCCTCGTCGATCTCGATCAGCTCCATGAACTCGCGTTGCTCGGCCAGGCCGGTCTCGTCCAGCGTGACCCGCTGCCCGCCGCCGCCGCGCTTCTGCGCCAGGCGCTCGCGCGCGTGGTCGACCAGCACCTGGCGCATGATCCGCACCGCCAGCGACTTGAGGTGATCGCGATCCTTCGGCGCGGCGCGCCCTTGCGACAGACGCAGGTAGCACTCGTGCACCAGGGCCGTGGTGTTGAGGGTCTGGCCGTCGCGCCCACCCAGCGCACCCCGCGCCAGGCGCTTCAGGTCGGGATAGACCAGATCGACCAGACGCTCCCACGCGCCGCGGTCGCCGCCGCTGGCGGCGTCGAGCAGTCGGGTGATGTCGTCGGTCTCGGCCATCGCCCCAGTGTAGCCGCGCCGCGCGTCATGCAGCAGGCGCCGACGCGCCGGGCGCACGGGTAGCATGGTGCGCGTGACCCAGATCGCCCTCCGTCTCTACCGCACCGCCGAACACCCCTGCGGCTACTGGCCCGAACGCAGCGCGCGCAATGTGCTGCTGGCACCGGGCGATGCCGCCCTGCCCGCTGCGTTTCCGCAGGCCCTGGCGCTGGGCTTCCGGCGTTCGGGCGCCACGGTCTACCGGCCCTGGTGCGCGGCCTGCCGCGCCTGCATCGCGGTGCGGGTTCCGGTCGCACGCTTCCGACCCGATCGCAGCCAGCGCCGCTGCTGGCGGCGCAATGCCGACCTGCGGCTCGCCATGGCCGCACCCGGCCACAGCGAGGAACGCTTCGCGCTCTATCGCCGCTACCTGGAAGCGCGCCACCGCGAGGGCGGCATGGACGATCCCGCGCCGGAGGACTTCCGCGCGTTCCTCGCCAGCGACTGGTCCCCGACCCGCTTCCTGGAGTTCCGCCTGGAGGGCCGGCTGGTGGCGGTGGCGGTCACCGACGTGGTGCCCGACGCGCTCTCGGCGGTCTATACCTTCTTCGATCCGGCGCTCTCGGAACGCTCGCCCGGCACCTTCGCCATCCTCAGCCAGATCGACCTGGCCCGCCGCAACGGCCTGTCCCACGTCTATCTGGGCTACTGGATCGAGGGCCATCCGAAGATGGACTACAAGCGCCGCTTCCGGCCGATCGAGGCGCTGCGCGAAGGCCGCTGGGAAACGCTCGATCAACCGGCCTGACGCCGCTCGCGCCAGTCCTGCCAGGCATCGCGCAGCTCCAGCCACCAATAGGTCAGCTGCGCTGCCACGAAACCCGCCGGCTTGAAGGCGCTGACCCGGCCGAAGGCGCGGAAGTCCTCCCAGCCACGGTCGCCCTCGGCCAGGGCGGAGGCGATCACCTCGCCGCCGAAGGCGGTCGGCGCCACGCCGTGGCCGCCGAAGCCCTGCACCGACCACAGGCCGGGCTCGATCTCCCCGACGAAGGGCATCTCGTGACGGGTGTAGCCCATGAGGCCGGACCAGGCGTGCTCGATGCGCACGCCGTCCAGGCCCGGGAACACCTTGAGCATGTCGCGGTACAGCAGGCGCTGCAGCGCGGCCGGCGCGCGATCCAGCACCGAGATGCGCCCACCCCAGAGCAGGCGCGTGTCGGGCAGTGGACGGTAATAGTCGAAGGCGAAGCGGGTGTCGTAGACCGCGGCATCGGTGCGCAGGAACTCGCCCAGGCGCGCGCCCAGCGGCTCGGTGGTCATGACGTAGGTGGCGATCGGCATCACGCCGCGATCAATCGCGCGCGTCAGACCGGCGAGATACCCGCCGCAGGCCAGCACCAGGCGTTCGGCCTCGACCTGGCCCTCCGGCGTGCGGATGCGCCAGCCGGAACCGGCCCGCTCCAGCGCCTGTGCGGGGCTGTGTTCGTGCAGGCGCACGCCGAGCCCGGCGGCGGCCCGGCCCAGACCCATGGCGTACTTCAGCGGGTGGATGTGCAGGGCCTGCCGCTCCCACAGGGCGTCGTGGTAGCGCTGGCTCAGGATCTGCCGGCGCAGCTCGGCTTCCGGCACCCAGTCCCACGCGATCCCGTAGTGCTCGGCCAGCAGGCGCTGGCGCGCGCGCAGCACGGCGGGGTCGCGGAACCAGTTGACCCAGAGCACGCCGTTCTCGTTCGCCTCGCAGTCGATGCCGTACTGCCGCACCCGGCGCCGGATCAGCTCGACCGCATCGACCGTGCCGCGGTACAGCCGCCGCGCGCGCTCGGCACCGAGCTGGCGCAGCAGGCTGGCCTCGCCCAGCGAAAACCCGCCGAAGGCAAAGCCGCCATTGCGGCCGGAGGCGCCATGGCCAAGCTCCCGCGCCTCCAGCAGCACGACGTCGCGCTCGCCGCGCTCGGCCAGGCCCAGGGCCGTGTTCAGGCCGGCATAGCCGCCGCCGATCACCACGGTGCGGGCCGCGTGCGAGCCGACCAGCGGCGCGA
>JANJTY010000674.1 GCA_024710865.1 Lysobacteraceae bacterium
GACGATCCGGCAGCGCCCCTGGGCGAGGGCCAGATCCGCAATTCCAACGCGCCCTTCCTCGCCGCTGCGCTGCCGGCGCACGGCGCCGAGCCCAGCGTGCGCGAGACCGTGCCGGATACGGTCGAGGCGTTTCTCGATTCCCTGCAGCGTGCGGCGGATGCAGGAAGCGACATCGTTCTCAGCACCGGCGCGGTGTCGATGGGCGAGTTCGACTTCGTGCCCGAGGCCCTGGCGCGTTTCGGCGCGACGGTGATTTTCCACAAGGTGCGCATGCGCCCGGGCAAGCCCCTGCTGTTCGCGCGCCTGCCCTCGGGCGCGCTGTTCTTCGGTCTGCCAGGCAACCCGGTGTCGGCCGCGGTGGGCCTGCGCTTCTTCGTCGCCGCCGCGCTGCGGGCGATGCAGGGACTGGCGCCGGAAGTCCCGCTGCGGGTGCCGCTGCGGGCGGGCTGGAACAAGAAGCCCGGCCTGTGTTTGTTCGCCAAGGCGCGCGTGGCGATGGATGCGCACGGTCAGGCCAGGGTCGACGTGCTGCAGGGGCAGGAGTCGTTTCGGCTGGCGCCGCTGCTGCGCGCGAATGCCTGGGCGGTGCTGCCGGAGGATGCCGCTGCCCTCGATGCCGGTGAGATGGTCGATGCCTACCCGCTTGGACCCGAGGGCTGGCGGCTGTGAGCTGGGCGACGCCGCTGGCTGCGCCGGTGGTTCGATCGCTGCGGTCTCGATCCGCCGCTGCGCGGCGGCCTCGACCTTCGCGCCTCACCACGAACGGAATGTGCGGATGGCAGAGCCTTGAGCGTGCGCGTTGCTGCAGGCGCTGCGGGTATCCCGCTGCGGTATGAGCGATCGGCGCGGTCGCAGCGCAAGCCACTCCCAACTCCTCACTTGTCACTCTCCATTCCCCACTCTTCGCTCGCCATTCCCGGTTCCCGCCTCATGACCCTCACCCTCAAACTCTTCGGCGCCTTCCGCGACCTGGAACCCGCTGGCGCGGTCGAGCTGGAGCTGCCCGATGAAGCCACCATCGCCCAGGCCCGCGCCGCCTTCGCCGAACTGGCGCAGGCGCGCTGGGGCGAGCGCTTCCGCCCCGGCCTGCTGGCGGTCTCCGCCTTCGCCAGCGAGCGCGAGATCCTGCGCGATGCCGACGCCATCGGCGCCGCGCGCGAGCTGGCCCTGCTGCCGCCGGTGAGCGGAGGCTGAGATGCCATCCGATCCTGCTGCGCGCCTCCACGGGATTCCGTTCGTGGTGAGGAGCTGTCGAGGCGGACGCGCAGCGGCCGAACGAGATGGCATCTCGAACCACCCGCCCGCAGCCTGCGCAGCCCGGTCTCGCGCAGCGCTTCCGGGATGTGCAGTCGCAAAGTCGGATGCGTTGGCATCGCCGAGTCCCGCGCCACCCCGGATGCGCGGCCCTGCGGGGCGCTTATCCGGGTTACGGGCTACGCGCCTCCTCGGGTCTCCGTTCGTGGTGAGGAGCTGTCGAGGCGGACGCGCAGCGTCCGAACGAGACGGCGTCTCGAACCACCTGCGCGCGAGATTCCCAAGCGCTCGGGGATGCCGAGCGGATGGACGCCTGAGCCCGCACCACCCATGAGCTAACTGACGATGACCGACCCGCGCTTCCACTTCGCCATCGCCGACGCCGCGAACACGTGCCTCGATCCCACCGCCGCGCTCGACTTCGTCTCCGATCCGGCCTTCGGCGGCATCGCGATCTTCGTCGGCCGCATCCGCGACCACAACCTCGGCCGCGTGGTGACCGGGATCAGCTACGACCTGTTCGATCCGCTCTGCCTGAACCGCTTCACCGAGTTCGCCGCACGGGCCGAACGCGAGGTTGGACCGCGCCTGAAGCTGTACGTCGCGCACGCCAAGGGGCGCCTTCGCATCGGCGACATCGCGGTGGTGGTGGCCGCCGGCACGCCGCACCGCGACGAGGCTTTCCGCGCCTGCCGCCTGGCGATCGAGGCGGTCAAGCACGAGGCACCGATCTGGAAGCGGGAGCACTACGTCGACGGCAGCAGCGAATGGAGCGAGGGCTGCTCGCTGTGCGAGGACCAGCGTGCGCACGAGGCGCACGTGCACGACGCGCACTGCGACCACGGGCACGGCGCATGAAGCTGCAGCTGCAGGACGCCAGCCTGCGCCTGCGCCTGTCCGAGGCCGAGTTCGCGCGCCTGCTGGCGGGCGAGGCGGTGGAGAACCGCACGCCGCTGCCGGGCGGGGTGGCGGTGCAGCGCGTGTTGGCGGTCGAAGCCAGCGATGCCGTCAGTCTGGACGGCGGCCCCGAGCGGCTGCTGCTGCGCGTGCCGCTCGCGCAGCTCGCGGCCTACGCGGCGCGCCTGCCCTGCCGCGAGGGCATCGAGGCGAGCGTGGCGGTGGCCTCGGGTGAGGCGCTCGCGCTCAGCCTGGAGGTGGACGTGCGCGACAGCGTGCGCACGCGCGGCCCGCGCCGCGGCTGAGCCGGCGCGGTCCGCCGCGACGCGGGCTTCGTCTGACCTGGATCAGGGCGCGCGTGGCGGACAGGGATCAGGCTGGCGACAGTCGCTATCGGAGTGCGCCATGTCCATCCGCCTTGCCCTGCTGCTCCTGGCCACGGCCTTGCCCACCGCGGCCCAGGCCGATGAGCGCTTCACCCCCAGCCTGGACCTGCGCCTGCGCCATGAGCGCGTCGACGACGACGCCTTCGCGCGCGAGGCCGAGGCATCCACCGCACGCGCGCGCCTCGGTCTGCGCTTCCAGCCGACGCCGGCCTGGAGCGCCCTGGTCGAGATCGAGCACACCGGCCACCTGTTCGGCGAGCGCTTCAACAGCAGCGCCAACGGCCGCGCGCAGTACCCGCTGGTGGCCGATCCGGACAACACCGAGCTCAACCAGGCCTTCCTGCGCTGGGCGCCGCGCGAGGGCAGCAGCGCCACGCTGGGGCGCCAGCGCCTGATCTGGGGCAACCACCGCTTCATCGGCAACGTCGGCTGGCGCCAGAACGAGCAGACCTTCGATGCGCTCGACCTGCAGCACCGCGTCGGCGCGCGCCTGAACCTGCGCTACAGCTACCTCGACCGCGTCCAGCGCGTGTTCGGCGCCGACCATCCGGTGCGGACGCAGGCGCGCTGGGACCTGGACGCGCACCTGCTGGGCGCCAGCGCCACGCTCGGCCCGGGCACGCTCGAGGCCTACCTGCACCGGATCGAGAACCGCAGCCTGCCGCTGAGCTCGCACCGCAACCTCGGCCTGCGCTATGCCGCCAAGGGCCAGTGGCGCGAGGGCCTGGGCTGGCTGGCGAACCTGGAGTACGCGCGCCAGCGTCCGCACGCCGACGGCAGCGCCGGCAACCGCGCCAGCTACCGTCTGGCCGAGGGTGGCCTGGTCTGGCGCGGGCATACGTTCCAGTTCGGACAGGAGATCCTGGGCGGCAACGGCAGCTACGGCTTCGCCACGCCGCTCGCCACCCTGCACGCCTTCAACGGCTGGGCCGACCGCTTCCTGGTCACGCCGCCGAACGGCCTGCGCGATACCAGTCTGGGCTGGAAGAAAGGCTTCGGCCCCTGGACCGCCAACCTGGTCTGGCACGACTTCCGCGCCGACCGCGGCGACGCCCGCTACGGACGCGAGTGGGACGCCTCGCTCGGGCGCGACTTCGGCACCCGCTGGAACCTGCTGCTGAAGGCGGCGCGCTACGACAGCCGGGGCTTCGGGGCGGACGTCGCCAAGCTCTGGGTGTCGCTGGAGTACCGCCTGTGAGCGCAGTCCGCCTGCGATTCACAGCGGATTGACCAGCCGCAGGTTCGGGCACAGACTTCTGCCGCCGGCAACTTTGCCGGGGGGAGACACGTCATGAAGTGGGTATTGCGGACCGCCGCCGCGGCCTTGCTGCTGATCTTCGGGGCCGCGGTGCAGGCCCAGGGAACGATCACGGATGGAGCGGCCAGCTTTGTAAGGGGAACCTCGCCGTTCGACGGGTCGCCGGACGCGAATTTCACCGGCGTTAGTCCGACCCTCGTGCAGGACCACCTGTTCGAGTTCGGCTGGGCGTTTCGAGTCGCTGGCGATGCTGCCGAAACCTTCTTTCCGGTGCCATCGGCCCAGAACTACACGGGCAACACGTCCACGCTCGACTGGGCCGACGTTGGGGCGCGCGGGCTCTTCTCCGCGCAGGAAGTCGCCGTGGTAACCGACACGACCGCGCCCTCCGGCTTCGTGACGGTGACGATGACGATCACGAACATATCCGGCGCCGATCTGGCGATCGACGTCTTCAACCTGGCGGACATCGACCTCCAGCCTACTGCGGGCAATGACTCGGCGGCAACGGGCGACGGGAACCATCACCTTACGCTCAGCGATGCGGGAACCAACACCGCTGCTTACCGCGGACTGCAGGCCAATGCCCACCTCGTTCGTCCCTTCGGCGCAAGTGATATCGGCGCAGTTCTGGCGAACGCGTCCATCGACAACTTCGACAGCACCGGAACCCCCTTCGGCCCTGGCGACTTCACCGGCGGTTTCCAATGGACTGGCGTGGTCATTCCGGCCGCCGGCAACGCTTCCTTTACAGTTGTTTTGGCCGTGAACGACGCCGCCGTCCCGGTCGAGCTCATGCAGTTCTCCGTCGACTGAACGAGCGGCGCGGCGCGTCTGGAATGGCGCCCGCGTTTGGACTAGCGTGGTGGCTTGTCCACTCGACAGGCCATCACGATGTCCCACTGCCTTCGGTCCCTGCGCGCGGGGCTGGTCGCCGCACTCGTAGTGTTCGCCCTGGCTGCCTGCGCTTCGCGCCCGACCGGCGCTCCGGCCGAGCCCGTCCGCACGCTGCCGGACGAAGGTCCGGTCGCTGTCGCCTGGAACGATCCTGCCGGTTTCGCCGAGCGCTCGCGCCTGATCGGCAGCGAGGAGCCGCGCGACGACGAGCGCTGGCTTGAGACCCTGGCGCAGACCCTGCGCGACGCCATCGCGGTGCGCCTGCCCGAGGGCCAGACCGCCAGCGTGCGCATCGTGGATGCGGCGCGGGCCGGTTCCTACGAGCAGCTCGGCAACGCCGCCATGCGCCGCGTGCGGGTGGTGCGCGACCTGTATCCGCCGCTGCTCGACATCGAGTTCGAACGCCGCGCCGCCGACGGCGCGCTGGTCGAGTCCGGCCTGCAGCGCCTGCGCGATGCGGGCTTCCTCAGCGCCGGCGTGCCGCCGGCCGGGCACGAAGGCCTGCGCTTCGAGAAGGACCTGATCCAGCGCTGGGCCCAGCGCCACCTCGGGTCGCCACTGCGCTGAAGCGTCCGGGGCGCGTATCCTTGCCCGCCCCGTTCGACCGGATTCGCCCATGAGCCAGCCGCTTCCCGACCGCCTCTCCAACGACCCGCGCAGTCCGTACCACGACGCCGAACTGCTGGAGCGCGGCATCGGCATCCGCTTCAACGGGGTCGAGCGCACCAACGTCGAGGAATACTGCGTGAGCGAGGGCTGGATCCGGGTCCAGGCCGGCAAGGCCCTCGACCGTCGCGGCTTTCCCATGACGGTCAAGATCAAGGGCACGGTCGAGCCCTTCCTGCGCGGCGAGTAGCCCGACCTACTCCGACTCGACCCCGGCCAGGGCCATGACCCAGTCCGGGGTGTGCGGCTCGCCCGCGAAGAATTCGCGCGGCCGTTTCTCCGCGATCGCCCAGCGGTGCAGCCAGCTCGGGCCCCAGCGTCCGAAGTAGCCGTCGGCGCGCGCATAGGCCGGGTCCTGCATGGCTTCGTCCAGCCCGACGATGCGGTAGCCGCGGGCGCGGATCGCCGCGACCAGCGCCGCGTAGCTGTGCGCGTTGATCGCGTTCGCGTGCAGCAGCAGGATCTGCGGCAGCTCGTAGCCGAGCAAGGCCTGCGAGAAGCGCGCGTAGTAGTCGAGCTTGTCCAGCATGTAGGCCAGGTAGGTCTCGCGCAGGCGCTGCAGCTGCGCGTCGCGCGTGTCGGCGGCGACTTCGCCGTCGAGCACGCGGCGGTAGGCAAAGGCGAAGATCCACTCGCTGTTGTCCACCGTCACCGGGGCGATGCGGTAGCCGCGGTCGGCCAGGAAGCGTTCCAGTCCGGCCTTGTCCTCCGCGCTCTGCCCGGCGCGCAGGTAGGGATGGCGGAACCAGCGTGGCACCTGGCCGCGCTCGGCCAGCAGCGGACGCAGGACGCGTTCGCCGCGCAGGATGGCCTCCTGATACGCCGGCAGGCCGACGGCGTGCAGGTCGACATGGCCATAGGTGTGGTTGCCGAGCTCCATGCCCGCATCGAGCCAGTCGCGCAGCATGGCCTCGCGTTCGGGCTGCAGCCGGCCCTCGCGTTCCAGCTTGTCCTCGTTGACGAAGCCCGTGGCCGGCACGCCGGCCGCGCGCAGCTCGGCGATCAGCGCGGCGTGCTGGCTGGCGACGGAAGCCGCCGGACTGGCGCCGATCTGCTGCCAGGGCAGATCGTCGATCGTGATCGCGAGGCGTCGCTCCTCCGCCTCCGCCCAGGAGGTCGGCAGCAGCAGGGCGATCAGCAGCAGGGCGAGGCGGGCGGTTGGCGACATGTGAGTTCCGGGACGAGTGTAGCGACTGATCGATCCGTGCGCTGTTTGCCGAGTAGCAACCTGTGGGGCCGTAAGCCCACGCCGGGACTGGCACCTCGACGCCGGCCGGCCCAGGGTTTCGCCCGTCGATCGTTCACAGGGGATAGACACGGATGCGCTTGCTCTTGATTCTGCTCGATTGCTCGATTCCTTAAGCGGTAAATCCGAGGCAAGGTCGGCCTCCCTCACAGGTTGCCGGGTCACCCGCAGGGAAATCAGGCGCGCGCCGTGGCGCAGGCAGCCTGTTCGCGCCACCCGCGCACACGAGTCCGGGCGTTGCAGACTCGCTCAGTCGTGCCAATCCAAGGGGTTGCGGTTGAGCGCAACGATCGCGGGAGAAGCGCCATGCGGCTGCTGATCTCGCTGCTCAGCCTCATCGCGCCCCTGGCTGCCGGTGCCGCATCGTTCCAGATCGGAACGGGAGCGGGCTATCCCGGTTCGACCGTAACCGTCCAGCTCACCTTTACCGGTGACGGGACGACCAGCGGGGCCGAGGTCGCAGCCTACATCGACAGCGCCCGGCTGTACTTCGACGCCCAGCCCGGAGCCATACCCGGCGCGTCGGTGGGCGGCTCCTGTTCCTGGAACGGCGCGAGCCGGATCGGTGCCCTGGTGTACTCCGGCAGCACCGCTCCACTGCCTTCCGGCCAGACGGTCCTCTGCGAGTTGCCGATTGCAGTCAGGGACAATGCGAGGCCCGGCCGGTCGGCGATTCGGCTTGGTTCGCAGCTGTGTTCCGGCAGCAACCTGCTGCCTCAGCCATGCACCGTGATCAATGGCTGGGTGGATGTGCTGGGCACCACCAGTCTTGGAGGCATGCCGGCGCAAGAGGAGACCAATGAACTGTCCTTCCTGCTCACGCCGCAGGCCGATGAGCAGCTCTCCTCGGCGCTGCTGGATTGGGAGAACGGACAGAAGGCGTTACCCACTGAGCTGGGCGCGTTCCGAAACTTCCCGCCGCGGTCCATCCGGCGCCTGGCAACGCCTGCGGTGGGCGACCATGCCGCGCGCCTGCGGCGAGAGCGAGACTCTCTCGATGCCCGGATGCAGCGCTATTTCCTGGCCGAGTTCGACTCGCCGGGCCTGCGCGACCAGGCGCTGCAGCGCCTGCGACAGGAGCACCTCATCGTCTCCGCCCACGCCGCCGAGCCGATCCGTTTCAGTGCCGGTGGCGCTGCCCGTGCATCCGGCGCCGCGTCCAAGTCCGCCACCGCCGATGTGCAGGAGCATTTGGGAGTGCTGAACATGCAGGGCGCGTGGGATCGCGCCGAGGGCTGGAGTCTGATTGGCGTATTGGACAGCGGAATCGCCCCCGACCACCCCGAGTTGCGCTCGCGCACTGGCCCGCACTCCACCAGCGGCGCTCTGGTGCCGGGCGGTAACTTTCTGCCGTATTTTTCACGGAACCAAGGAGCGTTCCAGCAGGACGAGGACAACTTGGACGAAGTCCAGCGGTCCTACGCCGGTAGCACGGCATTGGACTGCGATCCCAATGGGGGCGGCTGGCTCACTCCGGAACTCGCCGGCCATGGAACGCACGCGGCCGGACTGGCGGCGGCCAACGGACTCGACGGAACGGGGGTGCGCGGAACTTGCACCAAGTGTGGCTTGGCAATCCGCAGGATCACCTACGCGAGCTGCGGGCAGAAGCAGAACACCGATCCGCCGGAGTACCTGGCCTTCCCGCGGCTGATCTCCGATGTGGCGCAAGCGCCGGTTCTTTCGGATGCGATCAGGGCGGGAGTTCAGGTCGCTTCGCTGAGCTTTGGGCGCTCCGCGCTGTATTGCCCACAGGGGCACGTGTACTGCACCGCAGTGGATCTAGCCACGCAGCAGGACGTCTTGGTCGTCGCTGCCTCGGGTAACAGCAGAACAACCCTTCAGTTTCCAGCGATGGATCGCTCGGTCGTTGCGGTCGGCGGTTCATTCCTGGACGGATT
>JANJTY010000684.1 GCA_024710865.1 Lysobacteraceae bacterium
GGCAAGCTGGATCTCGATGCGGACATCAACACCTACCTTCCGTTTCGGATCGTCAATCCACACCACCCCAGGGCGAGGATCACCCTGCGTCAGCTGGCGACGCACACGTCCAGCATCACCGATCGACGGGACTTCTACGCGAGCCTCTATCGGCCGGTCGACCAGCAGCGTCCGTCCCTGCACGTGCTGCTCCACGCTTACCTCGCCGCGGACGGCGCTGAGTACCGGCCGGAGAACTTCCTGGTTGTTGCTCCAGGCGCCTCCCGCGACTACTCCAACCTTGGCGCGACCCTGGCTGCCTACATCGTCGAACGCGTCGCCGGCGAGCCCTTCGACGCGCATACCCAGCGCCTCATCTTCGCGCCACTGGGGTTGCGTAGCGCGAGCTGGGCGTGGTCGGCTGAAGCCGATCCTCCGCGCTCGCGGCTCTACGCGCAGGACCAGGCCGGCACGCGCGAGATCGAACCGTACGCACTGGCGTCCTATCCAGACGGCGGGCTTCAGATGTCGGTGTTGGACCTGGCGCGCTACTTCGCGATGCTGCTGGGCGACGGCGCCTATGACGGCGTCCGGATCATCTCGCCCGAAGCCCTGGCCGAGATGAAGCGCTTCCAGTGGACGGCGCAGAGCAAGCCTGCCGACCACGACCTTGCGGACGGCAACAGCGGTCTGTTCTGGCGCACCAAGTTCGGCGGCCGGCGCATGGGCCACGGCGGGAACGACCAGGGCGTCGCTGCCGAGATGCTGACCGACGCCGAAGGCCGCGTGGGCGTGGTGCTGATCTCCAACACCTCGCTCCACGGCGACGCCAATCGGCACATGCTGACGATCATCGAAGCCTTGACGGCGTTCGGGCAGACAAAGACCGGCCAGGTCGAGTGATCCCGCACTGACGCGTCAATGTCGAGCCCGACGAATCAGGCGAACGCCAGGTTGCAGTCGCGCCGCGCGATCGTCAGCCGCTCGCCGCGCACGCTTTACCCCCTACCCCGCCGCGATTCGCATGGACGCCGCATGGCCGCCCTGCGCGCGCGCGTGCACCCGCTCGCCCCTACCGCTCGATGTTCTCGGCCAGAAAATCGATCAGCCGCCGCACGCCGGGGATCATGCCGCGCCGGGTCGGAAACACCGCATGCACGATGCCGCTGCGCGGCACCCACTCGGGCAGGATGTCGACCAGTCGGCCGGCGGCGAGGTCGTCTTCCACCACCATGCAGGGCAGCTGCACCACCCCGACGCCGCGCAGCGCGGCCTGGCGCAGGGCGGTCATGTCGTCGGTGATGTAGCGCGGCGCGTGGCGCACCTCGGCGCGGGCGCCCTCGGGGCCTTCGAGCATCCAGACGTGATCGCGCGGCGGTCCCCAGTCGAGGCTGGCGACGTCGCCGAGTTCGGCCGGCGCCAGCGGCTGCGGCAGCTGCGCGACGAGCTCCGGACAGGCCACCAGGCGCTGCGGGCTGTCGCAGAGCACGCGCATCGCCAGCTCGCTGTCCGCGATCGGCGGAAAGCGCACGCGCAGGGCCAGATCGACGCCCTCGCCCAGCACGTCGACGTGGCGGTTGGTGGCGTCGAGCTGCACCCGGATCCTGGGGTGCTCGACCATGAAGCGCGCGACGAGGTCGCCGATCCGGTAGTGCAGCAGGGTGGTCGGGCAGCTCAGCCGGATCGTGCCCTGCGGCTCGGCGCGCTGGCGCTCGATCACCTCCTGCGCGGCCTGCGCCTCGACCCGCACGGCCAGGCAATGGCGGTGGTACTCCTGCCCCAGCTCGGTGACCGAGAAATGCCGCGTGCTGCGCTGGATCAGGCGCACGCCCAGGCGCGTCTCCAGCATCGCGATGCGCCGGCTGAGCTTGGACTTCGGCAGGCCCAGCGCCCGCCCGGCCGGCGCGAAGCCGCCGTGCTCGACCACCTTGGCGAAGTAGTACAGGTCGTTGAGATCGCCGCCGGCGTCCATCATCGTTCCATGCCTTATCGTTCTGAAAATGGGACTCTGAGGACGATTCTAGCGGTCTACCGGGGTGATCGTTGCGCGCCTAAGGTATCGGCCAGTTCCCTGATGGAGACCCGCCATGCGCCAGATCGCCACCACCCTCACCGCCCCGCGCCCGCACTGGGTGGGCGACGGCTTCCCGGTGCGCAGCCTGTTCGACTACGCCAGCCTCGGCTCGCGCATCAGCCCCTTCCTGCTGCTGGACTACGCCGGCCCGGCCGAGTTCGCGCCGACCGAGCGCCGTCGCGGCGTCGGCGCGCACCCGCACCGCGGCTTCGAGACGGTGACGATCGTCTACCAGGGCGAGCTGCAGCACCGCGACTCGACCGGCGCCGGCGGCCGCATCGGTGCCGGCGACGTGCAGTGGATGACCGCCGGTGCCGGCATCGTGCACGAGGAGTTCCACTCCGAGACCTTCGCCCGCGAGGGCGGCACGCTGGAGATGGTGCAGCTGTGGGTGAACCTGCCGGCGCGCGACAAGTCGGCGCCGCCGGCCTACCAGACCCTGCTGTCGGCGGACATTCCGCTGATCGCGCTGCCGGATGAGGCCGGAACCCTGCGTCTGATCGCCGGCGAATTCGACGGCAGGCGTGGACCGGCCCGCACCTTCACCCCGATGGACGTCTGGGATCTGCGCCTGCGCGCCGGCAAGACCGTCGAGCTGCCGCTCAAGCCCGGCCACCACGTCGCGCTCGTCGCGCTGCAGGGCACGGTGATCGTCGAGGACAGCACCGTGCTGCGCGGCGGCCAGGTCGCGCTGCTCGGCGCCGGCGACGACCGCGTGCGCATCGAGGCCAACAACGAGGCCGTCCTGCTGCTGCTCGGCGGCGAGCCGATCGACGAGCCCATCGTCGGCCACGGCCCCTTCGTCA
>JANJTY010000702.1 GCA_024710865.1 Lysobacteraceae bacterium
CCGCGCCGCGTGCGCCCCAGCCCGCCTTCGATTTCCCGCGCCGGCGCCAGGCCGCCCCGGCACGGGCCGGCGTGTGGCGCGGCGGGCGCCGCGCGCGGGGCGCCCCTCAACCACCCCGCCCCACGACGTTGACCACGCAGGCGCCGCGTGCGGCGGCACCCGCCGCCTGGATCAGAACTGCACGCTCCAGGCGTCGATCAGGCCGGTGTCGCCGCTGGCGTTGTCGTTCACGCGCAGCTTCCAGGTGCCGTTCGCGGCCGAGGCCGAAGCGTTCACCGTGTAGCTCTGGAACACGTTGTCGGCCGAACCGCCGCTGCGGTTGTGCAGCACGTGCACGGTGCCGTTCGGCGCGATCAGGTCCACCTTCATGTCGCCGATGTAGGTGTGGTTGATGCGCACGTTCACGCGCAGGGCCGTTGGCGCATTGCCACTGCGGTTGCTGATCGTGATCGGCGCCTCCACCGTGGCGTTGTCGCTGACGGTGTAGTTGGTGCTGTTCTGGTAGAAGCTCGACAGGCTGTAACCGTTGCGCGTGGTGGCGCCGGTGTTGCCCGGATCGAGCCAGTTCGATAGGCGCGTGGCGTTCGTGCCACCCCCAGCCCAGGACACCGACAGGCGGCCGTAGTAGTCCTCACGGGTGTTGCCGCAGGCCGCATAGCCGCCGTGCAACTGGCCGATCAGGCGCTTGTTCTGGTCCCACAGGCCCGATCCGGACGAGCCTCCCTCGGTCGTGCCCGCCTCCCAGTTGCCGATGCGCCAGTGCGTGCTGCCGGACGCGCCGAGGTAGCCCGAGACGGTGGCGGCATTGTTGTCGATCGAGATGCGCTTCTCGTGCCCGGCCGGGTGGTGGATGCCGCGCGAACTGGTGGGCGCCGTGGCGCTGCGGTTCCAGCCCGACCAGAACGGGCTGGCCGCGGCGGGAACGTTGCTCGACAGCTGCACCAGGGTCATGTCGCTGGGCGCGTAGGTGGCGCGCAGGGTGGCGCCGGACTGGCTGTGGCTGGCGATCGACTTGTTCAGCGGGCTGCCGCTGGCGGAGGATCCCGGCGCGCGGCACTGCGCGCCCTGGTAGTTCCAGTACACCACCATGGTGCTGGCCACGGTCTGCGTGCTGAGGCAGTGGTTGGCGGTGAGGAAGTAGGGCGTGGCGGTGACGCCGGTATTGGCGATCAGCGTGCCGGTGCAGACATACGAGCTGCCGTCCTTGCTGAAGGTGTACTGGCCGACCGAACGCATCGGGTCGTGCCAGTCGTTGCCCTGGTTGCAGGCCACGTCGACGTTGCAGGAGCCGGACTTCCCGCCGGCTTCGGCGGCCTCGAACAGGCCGCGGTAACCGTGCGTGACCGAGCCCAGTTCGAGCTTGGCCTCGCGCAGGCGTGCCGCCGGCACCTCCAGTTCGATGCGCACGCGCTCGCCCTTGACGTAGGGCGACCAGAAGGATTCGCTGCTCACCTCGTGCGGTTCGATGAGGCGGAGGTTGGCCTCACCCTCGCCGCGCAGGATCAGCAGGGAGCCCTGCGGCAGGCGCAGACGGGAGAAATGGATGTCGAGCGACTTGGCCGCCGGCGAAACGATCTCGACCTGCCAACGCATCACGCCCTCTCCGACGCGTTCCCAGCGGCCGAAGCCCTTGGCGCCCAGGCGCAGGTCCTGCACCGGGATCTGGATGCCGTAGCGGTAGGGACCACCGACGGACTTGGCGTCTTCCATGGCCAGCTTGCCCAGGTCGGGCGACGGCAGCACCACGGCGCCGTCGACCCGAAGCGGGGGCTCGGCGTCGCGCGCGAAGCGCGCATCGGCCGGAGCGGAAAGGCAAAGCAGCAGGGCAGCGCTGAGCGGCGCCGCGGAAAGGGCGAACAGCTGACGCAGTGGCACGGTATGTGACCTCAGGAAAGTGATGGAACCCGGACCGGTCATCCCTTCTCCCAACGTCCCCGCCGCCGGACTCCCCGCCGGTAGCGAAACCGCCCGTCCCCGTCACCGGGAACCCCTGCGGGCGTCGAACGTTTCAAGGAGCTTTCGCCGCGTCCCCCGCGCGAAAGTGCGGGCGAAACTAGCAACGCGTTTCGGCACTCGTCAACACGGCGCTGCGATCCGCAAAAAAGGTTTCAGAGGAAACCATGCGCAATGGATTCCTGCCATACGGATCAACACGTTGGGGCTTGTGCACCGCAGCAGCGTGCGCGGTCCGACGCCAGGTTTTCGCGCGCCGGGCGCCGCGCCGGACCAGACACGTGTGTGAACTGCGCGGCCCGTCGTTCCCGCTTCGTCTTGTCACCGCCTGCACCATGGACGCAAGGTCGGGCTGCTATCCTTTCCGGACTCACCATGCGCCACCGCATGGTGGCCGGTCCGGCTGCCGCCGGCAGGGTCCGGCCAGCACTCAACCTCCACCACAGGAAGGCCGTCATGAACACCTACACCCCGCCCCTGCGCGACATGAAATTCGCCCTGTTCGACGTGCTGCAGGCCGAGCGCCTCTACCAGCGCCTCGGCGTCGAGGCGGCGCAGCGCGACGTGCTGGATGCCGTGCTGGAGGAGGCGGCCCGCTTCACCGCCCAGGTGCTGGCGCCGCTGAACGCAGCCGGTGACGAGCACGGCTGCGGCTTCGACAAGTCCACCGGTGCGGTCACCAGCCCGCCCGGCTTCAAGGAGGCCTACGCGCAGTTCGTCGAGGGCGGCTGGTCCGGCCTCACCGCGCCGGAGTCCATGGGCGGACAGGGCCTGCCCGAATCGGTCGGCGGCGTGCTCAAGGAGATGATCGACGCCGCCAACCTGGCCTGGGGCAATTATCCGCTGCTCTCGCACGGCGCCACCGAAGCGCTGAAGCAGCACGGCGAGGACTGGCAGAAGGACGCCTTCCTCAAGCCCATCGTGGAAGGCCGCTGGACCGGCACCATGTGCCTGACCGAGCCACACTGCGGCTCCGACCTCGGCTTGCTCAAGACCCGCGCCGAGCCCAGTGCCGACGGCAGCTTCGCGATCTCCGGCACCAAGATCTTCATCACCGCCGGCGAGCACGATTTCACGGACAACATCGTGCACCTGGTGCTTGCGCGCCTGCCGGATGCGCCGGCCGGCACCAAGGGCATTTCGCTCTTCATCGTGCCGAAGATGAAAGTGGGCAAGGACGGCGTGATGGGCGGGCGCAACGCCCTGGCCTGCGGCTCGATCGAGCACAAGATGGGCATCCACGGCTCGGCCACCTGCGTGATGAACTTCGACGGCGCGCAGGGCTGGCTGATCGGCCAGCCGAACAAGGGCTTGAATGCCATGTTCACCATGATGAACTCGGCGCGCCTGGCGGTCGGCATCCAGGGCCTGGGCCTGATCGACCGCGCCTACCAGAACGCCCTGCGCTATGCACGCGAGCGCCTGCAGATGCGCGCGCTTTCGGGAACGAAGTTCCCCGACAAGCCGGCCGATCCGATCATCGTGCACCCGGACGTGCGCCGCATGCTGCTGACCTGCAAGGCCCTGGGCGAAGGCAGCCGCCTGCTGGCCTACCACGCCGGCACCTTGCTCGACATGATCGAGCACAGTGCCGACGCCGAGGAGCGCAAGGCCGCCGACGAGCTGCTCGGCTTCCTCACTCCGATCAGCAAGGCCTGCCTGACCGAGTGGGCGGTGGAATGCACCTACCACGCGCTGCAGGTGTTCGGCGGCCATGGCTACATCCGCGAGTGGGGCATGGAGCAGCTCGCACGCGACGCCCGCATCACCACCATCTACGAGGGCACCACCGGCATCCAGGCACTCGACCTCCTGGGGCGAAAGATCCTGCAGCTGCAGGGCGCCGGCCTGCGCCGCTTCCTCGGCATGATCGTCGACTTCTGCAATGCCGAACTGAAGAAGGAGGCGTTGTCGGAGTTCATCGCGCCGCTGGCGCAGTACACCCAGGACTGGCAGCAGCTGACCCTGGAGCTGGGCCAGAAGGGCGCGGCCAATCCGGACGAGGTCGGCGCTGCGGCGTATGACTACCTGTTCTACTCGGGCTACATCGCGCTGGCCTACTGGTGGGCACGCGCGGTCGCCACGGCCGAGGCCGGCGACCATCCGGCCGCGTTCAAGGCCGCCAAGCGCGAGACCGCCCGCTTCTATTTCCAGCGCATCCTGCCGCGCATCGGCACCCACGCCGCCGCGATCCGCGCCGGCGCGGGCAGCCTGCTGGGCCTTGCCGCGGACGACTTCGACAGCTGAGTCGAACGGAGGCATGACCTGCGGCGGTGGACGACCGCCGCAGGCAGCGCATAATGGGATCGTCCACGGACGATCCCATTCACCATGCATATCCAGGCTGGCGACAACGAACTGCTGATCCGGGCCGCCGAGCCCGCGGACGACGATTACATCCTTTCCCTCGCGCCGCGCTGGGCCGATTTCGATCTGCCCAAGAACCGCAAGCGGCACGTGGTCATCGAGGGCATCCGCAACGACCTGCGCAAGCACCTCGACGGCAACCTTGCCGGCAGCTTCATGTTCATCGCCGAGACCGACGATGGCGAAGCGGCGGGGTTCCTGCACCTGCAGCTGGTCACCGATTTCTTTTCCGGCAAGCAGAACTGCCACGTCTCCGACCTGGCCGTGAGTCCGGGCTGGGACGGCCGCGGCGTCGGCCGCGCCCTGCTCGCGCATGCCGAGGCCTTTGCCCGCGAGCACCGCTGCGAGCGCCTGACCCTGTCGGTGTTCCCCGGCAACGCGCGCGGACGCAAGCTGTACGAAGCGGCCGGCTACGAGGTCGACAGCCTGCGCATGGCCAAGGCGCTCTGAAGCGCCGCGCAGGATCGTGCGGGTGAGGCTGGCCTGGCCGAATCGGCGCGTCGCGTGCTGCGGGCCTGCCGTGCGGCGCACCTGCCACGTCGCGCCTCTACCGAGGCTTCCGTCACGGTTGAGGCTGCTCCCATGGCGCGCGGTGCGCTCGCCTCGATGTCCCTTCGCAGGCGCTTCGAGCGCGGCGTCTGCGTTCCGCTGTCGCGAAGCGGACAGGGGCAAGAAGCCGACGGCGGCGCTCTCTGGCCCTGATCCCCGCGACCTGATGATGGATGCACGCGTCACCGCGCTGCGGTGCGGCGGTGATCTCCTCTCCCTCCCTTACGCCGAAGGCGAAGGGGAGGGCCGGGGTGGGGTGCTTCTCCGGGCTCGGAGCGACCCCCTCCCAACCTCCCCCTCCCCGCTTCGCGGGCAAAGGGAGGCGCAGGCGCCGCGCGGTGTCGTGCGGGTGAGGCTGAGCTTGCCGAATCCGCGCGGTGTGTGCTGCGGGGATATCGTGCGACGCACCTGCCGCGTCGGTGTTCTCCCGAGGCTGCTGT
>JANJTY010000703.1 GCA_024710865.1 Lysobacteraceae bacterium
TGCTGCTCTGGGGCAGCCGGATCGAGCATCCGCGTCGACCCATGCGCCCGCCGGGCCGGGTCGGCGGCCTGCTCGGCAAGCTGCGCAACTGGTACCGGGGCGAATTCTGAGGTGTCGGACGGCCTCGCGCGCAGGCGCGGCGGCCGACCGGACGCAAGGGCGAAACAGGGCGGGAACGGCAACACGGCATCGCAACACACACAGGACGAGGACACGACAATGTTTGAGCTGGTGGAAAAGACCGCACCCAATGCGGTGATCAAGGTGGTGGGCGTGGGCGGCGGCGGTGGCAACGCGGTCGCGCACATGGTCAATTCGGGCATCGAGGGCGCCGAGTTCATCTGCGCCAACACCGATGCCCAGGCGATCCGCAACGTCGGCGCCAAGTTCACCCTGCAGCTGGGAGGCAACGTCACCAAGGGACTGGGCGCGGGCGCCAACCCGGAAGTCGGCCGCCAGGCCGCGCTTGAGGATCGCGAGCAGATCGTCGCCGCCCTGACCGGCGCCGACATGGTCTTCATCACCGCCGGCATGGGAGGCGGCACGGGCACCGGCGCCGCGCCCGTCGTCGCGCAGCTGGCCAAGGAGATGGGCATCCTCACCGTGGCCGTGGTCACCAAGCCCTTCCCGTTCGAGGGTCGCCGCCGCATGCAGGTGGCGCTGAAGGGCATCGAGGAACTCGGCCAGCACTGCGACTCGCTCATCACCATCCCGAACGAGAAGCTGATCACCGTGCTCGGCCGCGAGGCCACCATGGTGCAGGCGTTCCGGGCTGCGAACGACGTGCTGCTCGGGGCGGTGCAGGGCATCGCCGACCTGATCGTGCGTCCGGGCCTGGTCAACGTCGACTTCGCCGACGTCCGCACCGTGATGAGCGAAATGGGCATGGCCATGATGGGCACCGGCCGCGCCCGCGGCGACGACCGCGCCATGGCCGCGGCCGAGGCGGCGATCAGCAACCCGCTGCTGGACGACGTCAACCTGTCCGGCGCCTGCGGCATCCTGGTCAACATCACCGCCGGCGCCGACTTCACCATGCGCGAGTTCTCCGAGATCGGCCAGACCATCGAGGAGTTCGCTTCCGAGGACGCCACCGTGGTGATCGGCAACGTGATCGATCCCGAGGTGCAGGACGAGGTCCGCGTCACGGTGGTGGCGACAGGCCTCAACCGCGGCGCAGCGCGCCAGTCGCAGCGGCCGGAGGTGCGGGCCGAGGTGCCGGTGCGCCAGCGCGTCGCCTTGGTGCGCAACGCCAGCACCGGCCAGATCGATGCCAGCGCCATGGCCAATGCCGCCGCGCCCGCGCCGCCCGCCAGCAGCTTCCGCAGCCGCGGCGAATCCGCCGCTGCCGATCTGCCGGTCGACTACCTCGACATTCCGGCGTTCCTGCGCCGCCAGGCCGACTGACGCCGGCACCAGACCACGCGCCGTGCCCGGACTCGTCCCCGGGCGCGGCGCGTCGGTCGTGGCGCGCCTGTTGCAAATTTGCAACAAGCGTCGCGTACGCTCAACGATCCGGTTTCCCGCGCCGGAAACCGCGTGCTATGCTCCGGGCGTTTTCGCCGCTTGCGGCCCGGGAATCCACGCGTCTCGATGATCAGACAACGCACCCTCAAGAACGTCATCCGCGCCACCGGCGTGGGCATCCACAGCGGCGAGAAGGTCTACATGACGCTTCGACCGGCCGCCGTCGATACCGGCATCGTGTTCCGCCGCACCGACCTTCCCCAGCCCGTCGAGATCAACGCCTGCGCCGAGAACGTCGGCGAGACCATGATGTCGACCACCCTGGTCAAGGACGGCGTCAAGGTGTCTACGGTCGAGCATCTGCTCTCGGCCATGGCCGGCCTGGGCATCGATAACGCCTACGTGGATCTGTCGGCTGCGGAAGTGCCGATCATGGACGGCTCGGCCGGTCCGTTCGTGTTCCTGATCCAGTCCGCCGGCATCGAGGAACAGAACGCCCCCAAGCGCTTCATCCGGGTCAGGAAGCCGGTGACGGTCAAGGACGGCGACAAGTGGGCT
The DNA here is from genome assembly GCA_024710865.1 of Lysobacteraceae bacterium. GTDB lineage: Bacteria > Pseudomonadota > Gammaproteobacteria > Xanthomonadales > Xanthomonadaceae > JANJTY01. The sequence continues at coordinate 2,026 of JANJTY010000703.1, forward strand.
CGCTTCGAGCCGTTCGATGGCTTCAAGGTCGGCTTCTCGATCGACTTCAAGCATCCCGCCTTCTCCAAGTCGACGTCGCAGGCCGAGATCGACTTTTCCACCACCTCGTTCGTGAAGGAAGTCAGTCGCGCCCGCACCTTCGGATTCATGAAGGACATCGAGATGCTGCGCGAGAAGCGTCTCGTGCTCGGCGGCTCGATGGACAATGCGGTGGTGCTGGATGACTACCGCGTGCTGAACGCGGACGGCCTGCGCTACGAGGACGAGTTCGTCAAGCACAAGATCCTCGACGCCATCGGCGACCTGTACCTGCTCGGTCGCAGCCTGATCGGCGCGTTCTACGGCTACAAATCCGGCCATCACCTCAACAACCTCTTGCTGCGCGCGCTGCGCGCCCAGGCCGATGCCTGGGAAGAGGTCACCTTCGAGGACGAGGCCAAGGCCCCGATTTCCTACGCCCATCCGGCCCAGGCCACCTGAGTCCGGAAGCACTCGTTCGGCCGGTCGCCAGGATGGCGGTCGGGCAGGGTTGTCCTGCGCAACAAGAATAATCAGGGCAGGGAGGCCAGCTGCAGGAGTTGGGCCCGCAGTTCCGGGTCCGCAATGGATTGAGCGGCTGCTCGCAAGTGATCGCGGGCAGCCTGGGAAAGGGGTTTGCGCGGTGCTGCGTCCGGGGGGACGACCTGCATCGTCGCCACTTTCACGACCACGCGGCCGACCTGGATTCCGGCCACCGCGGCGGCAGCGACGAGCTCCGGCTCGTGCAGCCGCAGGCGAGCCTTCCAGGTCGCACTGCTGGTCAGGAAAACGAGTCGGTCCGGATGCACGTTGGCCAGGCGGCACTGCCCGGCAACGTCTTCGGGCAGGCACTGACGCAACTGCCGGTCGAGCGCCTGCAACAGCAGGGCGCGAGCGACCACTCCGTCACCGGCGCCGCCGGCCTCGCTTTCGAGGACGCGGCGGAAGGTGCCGGTGGCGGACGACAGAGGCGATGTGGAGGCCGATCGTTTCATGAACATCATCATCGTAGCGAAGTTCCTCAAGGCACCGAAGAAAGTGGTGCTGCGCGATCCCATGACGATCGCCGCCCTGGCTGGTGCACTGGCGCTGATGCTGGGGGTCGGCGCGGGGATCGGTCTCGCGGCGGACGCCGTCCTGGGCGACGGCAACCGCGAGGCGAGCGAGGAGCTGTCGCGCCTGCGCGGCGAGATCGAGCGCCAGGAGGCCGAGCTGGCGCAGGCGCGCGAACAGGCCGAGCGCGAGCTCGACGCCATCGCGGTGCGCATGGGCGAGCTGCAGGCGCAGTCGAACCGGCTCAACGCGCTGGGCGAGCGTCTCACCCGCATCGGCAACCTCGACGACGGCGAATTCGATTTCAGCACCGCGCCGGGCGTGGGCGGTCCGTCCGCCGAGCCGCTGAGCGCCTCCGATCCGCGCCTCACCGACATCCTCGACCAGTTCGCCCTGCGTCTCTCGCAGCAGTCCGAGCAGCTATCGGTGCTTGAAAGCCTGCTCGTCGACCGCGACCTGGAGCAGACCCTGCTGCCGTCCGGGCTGCCGGTGCGCGCCGGCTACTCGTCTTCCGGATTCGGCTTTCGCACCGATCCCTTCTCCGGCAAGCGCGAGCACCACCGCGGTGTGGATTTCAGCGGCACGCGCGGCTCGGACGTGCTGGCCGTTGCCGATGGCGTGGTGATCTTTTCCGGCCGCGATTCGGGCTACGGCAACATGGTCGACATCGACCACGGCAACGGCTTCATGACCCGCTACGCGCACAACCAGCAGAACCTGGTCGAGGTCGGACAGCGCATCCGCGCCGGGGATGTCATCGCCAAAATGGGCTCCACCGGCCGCTCCACCGGGGTGCACGTGCACTTCGAGGTCTGGAAGGACGACAAGCCGGTCAATCCGCACCAGTACCTGCGCAGCATCCGCGGCTAGCGCGGGCGCGGACAGCCAGTCACCCCGAAGCCCGCGCCCGTCGCGGGCTTCGTCGTAATGGGCTTGCGGCAGCGCCGAGGCGCGCCGCCCGGCGGTCTTGATTCGCGCCCCCGGCACCCCCACGGTAGAATGCCCGGCTCGCTGCCCCCGTGGCGGTCCTCCAGTCATCGCGCGTTCCGACGCCACGCAACCGGTCCTCCCTGCCCATGTTCAATCGTCTCCTGACCAGCATCTTCGGCAGCCGCAACGAGCGCCTGCTGCGCCAGCTCAACAAGAACGTGGCGCGGATCAACGCGCTGGAGCCGGACCTGCAGAAACTCAGCGATGCCGAGCTGCGCGGCAAGACCGACGAGTTCCGCAAGCGCCTGGCCGATGGCGCGACCCTGGACGATCTCCTGCCGGAAGCCTTCGCGGCGGTGCGCGAGGCCTCGCGCCGCACCATCGGACTGCGCCACTACGACGTGCAGCTGATCGGCGGCATGGTGCTGCACTCCGGCAAGATCGCCGAGATGCGCACCGGCGAGGGCAAGACCCTGGTCGCGACGTTGCCGGTCTACCTCAACGCGCTCGAAGGCAAGGGCGCCCATGTCGTGACGGTGAACGACTACCTCGCCAAGCGCGACGCCGCCTGGATGGGCAAGGT
>JANJTY010000088.1 GCA_024710865.1 Lysobacteraceae bacterium
ATTGTTGGTGGTGTCGGCTTCGCCGCCGGCCAGCTCGCGCTCGCGCTTCTCGTGCCGCAGCAGGGCGGCCCAGCCGCCGGGCCCGGGATTTCCGAGACAGGCGCCATCGGTGTAGATCTGGATGTGTTTCATTGCGTTCCGACGGGCGCCGCGAGCCGCACCGGGGCGCGGGTTCGCAGTGGGGTCAAGGGAGTGCGCCGCTTGCGCAGGACCAGCAGGCGGGCCGGGCGCAGGGTAGCGAGTTCGGCAGCGCGAGGCGAGTGCTCGGCGCCATCGCCGCCCCAGGGCCAGAGCGATCCGACGCCGTGCTCGGCCTGGAGCTCGAGTCCGGCATCCTGCAGCCAGCGCGCCACGCGCGGCGACGGCGGCGCAACGCGCGCATGCCAGCGCAGGCGCCAGGGGCTGTACGGGTTGATCAGCATGACCAGGGCCACGCCCTCAGGCAGCAGCAGGCGCGCGATCTCGCGCGCCAGCTCGCGACCATCCGGCGCGCTCTCGAACACGTGCTGGGCGTAGACCAGGGCCAGGGTCTCGCCCGCCAATGGCAGGGACTGGTCGCGACAGCGCAGCGCTCCGGCCAGCGCATCGCCCTCGCGCTGCAGGTGGATCACGTCCTGCAGCATGTTGCCCGCGAGCTCGGCAGGCGCTGCCGGGGAAGGTCGCAGATAGAGACCGACGCGACCGTAGATCGAGGTCAGCAGCGGGGTCACCGCGCGGCGCTCGGCCGCCAGCAGTCGCCGCCCCGGCGCGCTGTCGAACCACTCGTCCGGCTCGCTGCCGGCTTGACGGGGAGAAGCGGCTGGCGGCATGGTCGCCGATTGTGCGGCAAGTGACCGCTGAAGTTTAGACCCGCATGGCGTTGCACCTGAGCCCTTTGACCGCGTTCGAGGACAATTACGTCTGGACCCTGCGCGACGACGCGGGTCGGGCCCTCGTGGTCGATCCGGGCGACGCCCGGCCGGTGCTGGCGGCGGCCGCCCAGGGCCTGCGTCCTGTCGCGATCCTGGTCACCCACCACCATCCCGACCACATCGGCGGCATCGCCGAACTGCGCGCGCGCTTCGCGCCGACCTGCTTCGGCCCGCAGGATGCCCGCATCGGCGGGATCGACCAGCGCGTGTACGGCGGCGACCGCATCCGGATCGAGGCGCTGGACCTCGACATCGATGTGCTGTCCGTTCCGGGGCACACGCGCAGCCATGTCGCGTTCCAGGCCGGCGGCCTGCTGTTCTGCGGCGACACCCTGTTCAGCCTCGGCTGCGGCCGTCTGTTCGAGGGTTCGCCGGCGCAGATGCTCGATGCGCTGGATCGCCTCGCCGCGCTGCCGCCGGACACACGGGTCTGCTGCACGCACGAGTACACCCTGGCCAATGCCGCCTTCGCCCTGGCGGTCGATCCCGACAATGTCGACCTGCACGCGCGCGTGGACGAGGCACGCGCGCAGCGCGCACGGGGCCTCCCCACCCTGCCGACCACGCTGGCGTCCGAGCGGCGCTGCAATCCCTTCCTGCGCGTCGACGCGCCGGCGATTCGCGCGGCCGTCGAGGCCCATACCGGCGAGCCGCCCGTGGACCGCCTCGCGTGCTTCACGGCGCTGCGGCAGTGGAAGGACGGATTCCGCGCATGAGGCGGGCAGCCGTCCTGCTGATGGCGCTGCTGGCTGCGTGCGCTGCGCCGGTGCGCAGGCCACCCCCGGAGGCCGCCGCACCAGCGGATACCCGGCCGCCGTCCGGGGTTGTCGATCCGCTGGCGCCGCCGTCGCCGGATCCGGTCCCGAATCCGCCCTCAGGTGCACTGGAGACCCCGCCAACCGAGCCGGACGCCGCGGGCAAACAGGGCACGGCCGACGAATCGATCGACCCGGCCGGTCCCTACGGCCGGCTGGCGCAGGCCCTGGGTGATCCGAGCTGCGAGGGCGACCGCCAGGTCCAGCGCTGGATCGGGCTGTACGGCGGCCGGCCCGAGCGCTTCGAAGCAACCCTGGCGCAGACCCAACCCTTGCTCGACTACGTGCTGCGCGAGGTCGAGGCGCGCGAGCTGCCCGCGCAGTTCGCCCTGCTGCCGATGATCGAAAGCACCTTCCAGCCCCTCGCCGGCCGCCGCGGCGGAGCGTTCGGACTGTGGCAATTGATGCCACCGACCGCGCGTTCGCTCGGACTGCGCGTGGACAGCGAGTTCGATGCCCGCCTCGCGCCGGCCGCGGCGACCCGCGCCGCGCTCGATTACCTGGAGCGCATGCATGCGCATTTCGAGGACTGGCGCCTGACCGCACTCGGATTCAACGCCGGCGAATACCGCATCCGCGCCAGCCTGAAGCAGGGCAACGGCAACGTGTCGGCGCATGCCCAGCAGCCGCCCGGGCTGTCGGCGGTCAGCTACGACTACATTGCCAAGCTCAAGGCGCTGAGCTGCCTGATCGCCGAGTCGGAGCGCTTCGGGATCGACCTGCCCGAGGGCGAGTTCGAGCCACTCGTGGCAGTGCGCGCGCCGGAGGGCATCCGTCACCTGTGGGACCTGGCCGAATCGGTCGACCTCACGCCCGAGCGATTGCGCAGCCTCAACCCGGCGCTGAACGGCATGGTGCTGCCCTCGGGCCAGCGCCCGGTGCTGCTGCTGCCGTCGAGCGCGGCTGCTCGCCTGCGCGGCCTTGCGCGAGATCCGGAACGGATGGAGGCCCTTCGCAGTGCGCCGGCGCGCGGCCATCAGGTGCGCAACGGTGACACCCTCTACGCCATCGCGCGCCGCAATGGCATAGCCCTGCGCGACCTGTTGCGCTGGAACGGACTGCGCGAGAATTCGGTGATTCGCCCGGGTCAGTGGCTGCGCCTGCAACCGGAAACCTAGCGCCCGTCGTCACCGCAATCGTCCGGCAAGCCGATCCAGGGCCGGCTGCGGCGGGTACCTGGGCGATGTGCCATGTCCCGCAGCGGCGCCAGGGCGCGTGTTGCCTCTTAGACCTCCCTGCATCCAAACCGGAATCCTGCGATGTCGCACGCTCCAGCATCCGCCAACGCGACGAAGCGCCGACGCCCGGCCTATGCCGGCTGCAGCGCCGCCTTCATGGGCCTCGCGAGCCTGCTCGGGGTCCTGTGTTTCCACTTTCCCGAGCTGCTGACCAGCCGCGAGTTCCGCCAGGTCTATACCGAGGGCTTCGCCCGCAACCTGCTGCTGGTCGGACTGGTGGCCGCCTTTGCCCTGGGCACCTTCAGCCTGCTGCGCGGACGAGCCCGGCGCATTTCGCTGCTTGGCGTCGGCAGCGCCACGCTGGCGGTGCTGCTGGGTGGTATCACGATCCAGTTCGAATCGATCCGACAGACGCCCTTCTCGCTCGGGCTGGACTGGTTCCTCATCTCGCTGTTCTTCTCGGCCCTGGTGTTCGTGCCGATCGAGCGCATGCTGGCGGCGAGGCCGCAGGACGTGCTGCGCCCGGAGTGGCGCACCGACCTCGGCTATTTCTTTCTCAGCCACATCGGCGTGCAGTTCATCCTGATCGCGGTTACCGCTTCGACCAGCCTGTTCCTGTCCTGGGCCCTGTATCCGCCCCTGCAGCAGGCGATCCAGGCGCTGCCGCTGTGGGCGCAGTTCCTGCTGGCGGTGTTCGTGGCGGACCTGTTCCAGGCCAGCCTGCACCGTGCCTACCATGCGGTGCCCTGGCTATGGCGCTTCCACGCCGTGCACCACTCCAGCACGCACATGGACTGGCTGGCCGGCTCGCGCATCCACCTTCTCGAAATCGTCGCCACGCGCAGCGCGGTGCTGTTGCCCCTGCTATGGCTGGGATTCTCGACCGAGGCGGTCAACGCCTACGTGATCCTGGTCGGACTGCAGGCAGTGCTGGCGCACGCCAACCTCGGCCTGCGCTTCGGCTGGCTCGAATACGTGCTGGTTCTGCCGCGCTACCACCACTGGCACCATGCCCGCGACCCGGCCTATGCGCACAAGAACTTCGCCATCCACCTGCCGCTGGTGGACATGCTGATGGGCAGCTTCAAGCTGCCGCCGCGCGCCTGGCCGGGCGAGTACGGCGTGCACGACCCAGAGTCGGTGCCGCGCGGCATCTGGCGCCAGCACCTGTCGCCGTTCCTGGGTTCGCGGCGTACGACGGCTCCTCCGACCCAGCCGTCCTAGGATGCCGGTGAGCGCAGCGACCCGCATCAGGCGGCGCCCGGGGGCACCGCACCGGACCAGGCTCAACCTGAATGCCGCTCGCGCAGCAGAGCGATCACATCGGACGAACCCAAGCCGCGCGCACGCAGCAACACCAGCAGGTGGTAGATCAGATCGCCGGCCTCGCCCAGCAGTGCCGCCTCGTCCTGCGCGACGGCAGCGAGCGCCGTCTCTACGCCCTCCTCGCCCACTTTCTGCGCGATGCGGCGTACGCCCGCCGCAAAGAGCCTCGTGGTGTAGCTGCCCTCGGGGCGCTCGCGCTCGCGCATTGCGATGAGGCTGTCCAGCTCGGCCAGGAAGTCTCCGGGCGCGTCCGGGAAGCAGCTGGCGCGCTTGAGATGGCAGGTCGGGCCGTGCGGGATGGCCTGCACCAGCAGGGTGTCGGCGTCGCAGTCGGCGCTGAGCGAGACCAGCTCCAGCACGTCGCCCGAGCGTTCGCCCTTCATCCAGAGCCGGCCCTTGCTGCGGCTGAAGAACGTCACGCGACCCGAG
>JANJTY010000091.1 GCA_024710865.1 Lysobacteraceae bacterium
CCCAACATCCACGAGTGCTTCAGCCACGGCACCGCCACCTTCATGATCCTGGGCGAGGTCTGCACCCGCCGCTGCAGCTTCTGCGACGTCGCCCACGGCCGGCCCAAGCCGCCCGACGCCAGCGAGCCGGCCAACCTGGCCCGCACCATCGCCGACATGGGCCTGCGCTACGTGGTGATCACCTCGGTCGACCGCGACGACCTTCGCGACGGCGGCGCCCAGCACTTCGTCGACTGCATCCGCGAGGCGCGCGCGCTGTCGCCGGACCTCAAGATCGAGATCCTCACGCCCGACTTCCGCGGCAAGGGCCGCATGGAGCGCGCGCTGGAGATCCTGGCCACGAACCCGCCGGACGTGTTCAACCACAACCTGGAAACCGTGCGCGAGCTGTATGCGAACGTGCGCCCCGGCGCCGACTACGACTGGTCGCTGCGCCTGCTGCAGCAATTCAAGGCCCAGCACCCGACCATCCCGACCAAGTCCGGCATCATGCTCGGCCTGGGCGAAACGATGGAACAGGTCGAAGGCGCGCTGCGCGACCTGCGCGCGCACGATGTCGACATGGTCACCATCGGCCAGTACCTGCAGCCCACCCCGCACCACCACCCCGTACTGCGCTACTGGACGCCGGACGAGTTCAGGCAGCTGGAGGAGTTCGGCATGGGGCTCGGCTTCACGCACGTCGCATCCGGGCCGCTGGTACGCTCGTCCTACCATGCCGACCGCCAAGCGGCCGATGCGGGGCTGTATACGCCGCCCTGAACCGGACCTGCGCCACGCGCGCGCCGCAGCGGAACCCGCCGCGTCGGCCGGCGTCAAACCCGGAACGCGCCGCCGCGCCGGCACTTGACCCTTCGCGCCTGAACGGCTGGGATGGGTCAGGACCTCCGGCACGGGTCGCCGCTCGCGCCCTGTGCGCATGCTCCACCAACGGGCCTGTCGGCCCAACGAGGTAACGCGATGCTGTCCCGCCTGCTGCTAGTTCCCTTCCTGCTGCTGCCGCTGGGCGCGAGCGCCAAGCCCGAGGCCGCGGCCGAGATCGCCGCGCTGGCGCCGAGCGAGACCCAGGCGCGCACCGCGCAACTGGTCTACCAGTTCCTCTCCAACAGCCGTTACCACTACAGCCCGCGGCCGCTGGACGACGCCATGTCGGCGCAGGTCTTCGACCGCTACCTCGAGAGCCTGGACGGCGAGCGCCTGTTCTTCCTGGCCGAGGACATCGAGCGCTTCTCGGCCTGGCGCAACAGCCTGGACGAAGCCATCGCGGCGCAGGACCTGGAACCGGCCTTCACCATCTTCAACGTCTACCTGCAGCGCGCCGCCGAGCGCACCGCGCACGCGCGCGAGCTGCTCAAGGGCGAGTTCGACTTCAGCCGCGAGGAAAGCTACCGGCACGACCGCGAAGACCTGCCCTGGGAACCGAGCCGCGAAGCGCTGGACGAAGTCTGGCGCCAGCGGGTGAAGAACGACGCCCTGCGCCTGAAGCTGGCCGGGCGCGAGCTGGACGCGATCCGAAAGACCCTGGACAAGCGCTACCAGACCTACGCCGACCGCCTGCGCGAGACCAAGTCGGAGGACGTGTTCCAGATCTTCATGAACGCCTATGCGGCGGCGCTCGATCCGCACACCGCGTACATGAACGCGCGCACCTCCGAGAACTTCAACATCAACATGAGCCTCTCGCTCGAGGGCATCGGCGCGGTGCTGCAGCGCGCCGACGAATTCGTCGTGATCCGTTCGGTGGTGCCGGGCGGTCCGGCCGGCCTGTCCGGCGAGATCAAGGTCGGCGACCGCATCACCGCGGTCGGCCAGGGCGCCAAGGGTCCGCTGGTGGACGTGGTCGGCTGGCGCGTGGACGACGTGGTGCAGCTGATCCGCGGCCCGCGCGACACCGTGGTGAGGCTCGACGTGCTGCCAGCCGATGCCGGCCTCGACGGCCAGCACCGCCTGGTGACGATCACGCGCGACAAGATCAAGCTGGAAGAGCAGGCGGCCAAGAAGTCGATCATCGAAGTCAGCGAAGGCGGTCGCCAGCAGCGCATCGGCGTGATTTCCCTGCCTGCCTTCTACCAGGACTTCGAGGCGCGGCGGCGCACCGATCCCGACTACACCTCGGCCACGCGCGACGTCGAACGCCTGCTGGTCGAGCTGAAAGCGGACAAGGTCGACGGCGTGCTGCTCGACCTGCGCGACAACGGCGGCGGCTCGCTGACCGAGGCGGTCGCGCTGTCGGGCCTGTTCATCGACGCCGGCCCGGTCGTGCAGGTTCGGCAGAGTTCCGGCGCGGTGACGGTGGACACCGACACCGATCCCGGCGTGGTCTGGGACGGTCCGCTCGCGGTGCTGGTCAACCGCGCCTCGGCGTCGGCCTCGGAGATCTTCGCCGGCGCCATGCAGGACTACGGCCGCGCCCTGGTGATCGGCGAGCAGACCTACGGCAAGGGCACGGTGCAGAACCTGGTCGACCTCGACTTCTGGGCGCGCAGCGAAAAGCCGACGCTGGGCCAGCTCAAGCTCACCATCGCGCAGTTCTTCCGCGTCAGCGGCGCGTCCACCCAACACCGCGGCGTGCTGCCCGACATCCCCTTCCCGATCACCCTGGACGCGGGCGAATACGGCGAAAGCGCGCTCGACAACGCCCTGCCCTGGACCGAGATCGAGCCCAGTGGCTTCCGCCGCTGGGGCAACCTGGCGCCGCTTACCCCGCTTCTGCTGGGCAAGCACCAGGCCCGCGTCGCCGAGGACCGCGAATTCCAGTACTGGGTCGAGGACGTGGCCGACTACCGCCGCCTGCGCGAGCAGAAGACGGTGTCGCTGAACGAGGCCGAGCGCCTCGCCGAGCGCGCGCGCAGCGAAGAAAAGCGCCAGCGCCGCGAAGCCGAGCGCAAGGCGGCCGGCGACGAGGCCGCCCTGGCCGCGGCGGCGGCGGTGCGCCTGGACGACGGCCTGCAGGCTGACGAGCGTTCCGTGGCCGAGCAGGTGGCGGCCGAGGAAGCGGCGGAAAACGACGACCAGCCCGACACCCTGCTGCGCGAGGCCGCGCACGTGCTGGCGGATGCCATCGTGCTGCTCGCGAGCGATCGCACCCTGGCGGCGCAAGTCTTCCCAGGGCGCGAACAGCAGGCACCCGCCGCAACGATCGACTGAGCGCCCGCCGGGGTTCGGAAGCGCCGCCTTGACCCAGGTCAGGGCGGACGCGGCCGCCGCCGCGGCACAGTCGCGACGCAAGGTCCGGCCACGGCCGGGCCGTCGGCGTCGCGGGGCAGGACGCGCGCCGGCGCCGTCGTCGCGCCTGCCCGGAGTCGGTCCCCATGCGTTCGCTTCCCCTCCTGATTGCCGCCGCGCTCGTTTTCGGCGCGGGCCAGGCCAGCGCCGCCGACGCGGCCGCCGGCGAGGCCAGGTTCAAGCAGCTCTGCGGCACCTGCCACGGCAACACCGGCCAGGGCGACGGACCGGCAGCGGCCGGCCTGCCGGTCAAACCGCGCAACTTCGCCGATGCCGGCTGGCAGGCCTCGATCGACGATGCCACCCTGCTCAAGGTGATCCGCGAAGGCGGCGCCGCGGTCGGCAAGTCGCCGATGATGACGCCGTTCGGTCACTCGCTGGACGAGGCCCAGACGCGCGACGTCATCGCCTACATCCGTTCGCTCGACTGAGGCTCCTGCGCCAGTCCGCGCCGGTCCCGCAGTGGCCGGCGCGTCGACGGGTGCAGGCTCCGGCATGAAGCGACCTCGCGACCTTCCGTCCGCTCGATCCGCCGCGCTGTGCGCGGTGCTGCTGGCCGGAGGCCTGCTTGGCGCCTGCAGCCCGGCCGCACCGCCCTCGCCGCTCGAAGACTGGTCCAAGGCACCGCCCGAGGTGCGCGCCCTGCTCTGGCCCGAGCCGCGTCCCCTGCCCGCCTTCGCGCTGCGCACCCAGCACGGCGAGGCCTTCGGGCCACAGGATTTCCGGGGCCAGTGGAACTTCGTCTTTTTCGGCTTCCTGCAGTGCCCGGACGTCTGTCCGACCACGCTCTCGGCCCTGCGCGCGTTCCGCCGCGCCGAACTGGCGCAGGACCCGGAGGCGGCGCGCCACCGCTTCGTGTTCGTCTCGGTCGATCCCGGGCACGACAGCGCCGAGGCGATCGGCGCCTACCTCGGCTTCTTTGATCCCGACTTCATCGGCCTGCACGGGCCGCAGGACGCGCTGACACCGCTGCTGCAGGGCCTGTCGATCATGGCGGTGCCGGTGGAATCCACCGGCGGCGGGCGCAGCATCGACCACACCAGCTCGGTGATCGTGATCGATCCGTCCGGGCACGCGGTCGGCGCGCTGCCGCCGCCGCACGAGCCGCAAGCGATGCAGGCCCGGTTCGCGCGCCTGCGCGCCTACCTCGAAGCGCGCTGATCAGGCCGGCGCAGGAACCGACTGCGCACCCGACAGGCGCGGCGCGCGCGACGCTCCGGGCGCGTGCCCCAGCGCCAGCACGGCCGCGAGCACGATCACCGCACCGCCCTGGTGCAGGGTGCCGAGCCAGACCGGCACGTACAGCAGCAGGGTGGCGATGCCCAGGCCGAGCTGCAGCAGCAGCGCGGCCAGCATCGCGTGCAGGGCGAGACGCTGCTCGCGACCCGGCCGGCGGCGCAGGCCGAGCCACCACAGGCCCAGCGCCAGCGCGGCGGTGAGCAGGGCCAGGCAGCGGTGCAGGAACTGCACGCTCAGCGGGTTCTCGCCCAGGTTGCGCCAGGCCGGCTCGAGGTAGAGCAGGCCCGAGGGAACCCATTGCCCGTCCATCAGCGGGAAGGTGTTGTAGACGTAGCCGGCCTTGAGCCCGGCGACGAAGGCGCCCATCAGCACGGTGGCGGCGACCAGGCCCAGCAGCAGGCGCCAGGCCCCGCGCGGCAGCGCCGGCGCCTCCGGCTGCGGTCGCCACAGCTGGCCCAGCATCAGGCGGAACATCGCCGCGAAAATCAGCAGCGCCAGTCCCAAGTGCGCGGCCAGGCGGTAGGGACTGACGCGCGGAATGTCGACCAGCCCGCTGCTGACCATGAACCAGCCCATCCAGCCCTGCGCGGTGAACAGGGCGAGGATGCCGAGCAGGGGCCAGCGCAGGTGCGCAGGCAAACGCCCGCGCAGCCAGAACCAGGCCAGCGGCAGGGCGAACAGCAGTCCGAGCGCCCGCGCCAGCACGCGGTGCCAGTACTCCAGCCAGAAGATGCCCTTGAACTGCTCGATCGACATGCCGCGGTGCACGCGCTGGTACTCCGGGCTTTGCCGGTACTTGTCCAGCTCCGCCGCCCAGGCCGCGTCGGACAGCGGCGGCAGGATGCCGGTGACCGGCCGCCATTCGACGATCGACAGGCCCGAGCCGGTCAGGCGGGTGGCGCCGCCCAGCATCACCAGGGCCAGCAGCACGGCGCAGCAGGCCAGCAGCCAGACGCCGATGCGGCGCGCGTCGGTGTCGCTGGCGTCGATCGCGCGCATGGCTCAGCCCCTGCGTCCGGGCAGCAGCAGGGTGCCGCGCACCAGCCGCACCGGCTTGGCCACGGTTTTCAGATCGGCGCGGTCGAGCCCGTTGCCGGGATCGAAGGCCCAGGCCGACTGCGGATAGAGGCGGAAGGTGCTGGCGGTCCAGAACTCCGCCGCGGAGGCGGCCGGAAACAGTGCCGGGTCGAGGCCCAGCGCGACGCTGCCGTGGCGCTTGCCCAGGGCGATGGCCTCCTCGCGGATCGGCAGGCGCCAGTCGGCGTGCCCGCACAGACCGGCCGCATTCACCGCAGCGAGCAGGGCCTCGGTATCGCAGCGCTCGATGCCACAGGCGCCGCCGCCGCGCAGGCCCGGATCGCCCAGGTGCGCCTCGCGCCGCGCGTCGTACCAGCTGTAGCGGTGCCCCGGATCGAGGCGCGCATCGCCCGGCCGCGGCACGGCCCAGGTCAGGCCGCTGCGGGCGTCGTGCACGCAGGCGTGCGCCTGCTCTGCTGCGCTCGCGGCCAAGGGCTGGCCGGCGGCGTCGAGCCGGACAAAGCGGTTCGGATCGTCGGGCACCGGCGTGCGCAGGCAGCCGGAAAGGCCAAGCGCGATCGAGAGGGTGGCCAGGTAGAGCGGGACCTTGGCGGTCGGCATGCGCGAACTCCCAACGTTCCGCACCGGCAGCGGCGCGGATGGGCCGCAGGCTCGCGCGCCGCGCTTCCTCTGTCCTTGACCCGGGTCAATGCCAGCGGCGTCGAAGGCCTCGCTCGCGCGCACTTGACCTGGATCAGTTACAGCCCGCTTGCGCCGGGCGGAAGCTGCCCCATGGGCTGCGCGGGGGTGCGGCCCGAGGCTTCAGGCCCGACACCTCATCCGAAGGGGTACCCGCATGAGCGAGCACGAGCAACCCGGTCCCGGCGCCGCGCCGGACGAGCCCGAACACGTCCCCGCGATGCAGCGGCTGCTGGACAACCCGTTCCTGCTGCTGTTCCTCGGGGTCACGATCCCGACCGTGTTCTACATCATCTGGGGGGTGATGGAGATCGTCACCATCCCCCTCGCCAAGTAGGGGGAATCGCCATGACCGCACTCCAGCCTCCTGCCCAGCGCCTGTGGTGGAAGGAACGCGTCGACCGGGTCGAGATCCTGTGGATCGCGATCGCCCTGGTCTGGTGCCTGATCATGTTCTTCATGATGCCCTGGTGGCACGTCTACGGGCAGCAGAACTACCAGGGCGAGGCCTACCGCACCCTGCCCGAGCACTACGTGGCCAAGGTCAACGCCATGGTCGAGCAGCACACCGTCGGCCGCCTGACCGAGCGCCAGGTGCCGGTGGTCGCACCGCCCGCCGGCAGCGACGTCTACCTGCTGGCGCGGCTGTGGGAGTGGTACCCAGTGCTGCAGCTGAAGAAGGGCGAGACCTACCGCCTGCACCTGTCCTCGGCCGACTGGCAGCACGGCTTCTCGCTGCAGCCGCTCAACATCAACGTGCAGGTGCTGCCGGGCTACGAGATGGTGATGACCATCACCCCGACCAGCAGCGGCGAGTTCGGGATCGTCTGCAACGAGTACTGCGGGATCCTGCACCACACGATGCTCGGCAAGATGATCGTGGTCGACTGAGGGGGGAATCGACTGATGAACGCACTGTTCCGCACCTGCCCCGACACCGGGCTCGCCTTCCACAAGCCGGCCGAGGCCCTGATCAAGGCCAATGCCATCGCCGCCGTGGTGTTCCTCGCGGTCGGCGGCCTGCTCGGCCTGTTCGTCGCGCTGACGCGCTGGCCCGCCGTGCAGATCCTCGACGCCTCGCGCTTCTACCAGGTCCTCACCGGGCACGGCATCGTGACCCTGATCGTCTGGATCCTGTTCTTCGAGATCGCCCTGCTCTACTTCTGCTCCGCCGTGCTGCTGCGCTGCCGCCTGGCGACGCCCAGGCTCGGCTGGCTGGCCTTCGCCCTGATGGTGATCGGCGCGGCGATGGCGGCGGTGGCGATCCTGCAGGGCGGCTCCTCGGTGATGATGACCTCCTACGTGCCGATGCCGGCCGCCTCGCACTTCTACCTCGGGCTGATCCTGTTCGCGGTGGGCGCGCTGATCGCGGTCTTCATCTTCTTCGGCACCCTTGTGATCGCGCGCGGCGAGCGCACCTACGAGGGCTCGATCCCGCTGGTCACCTTCGGCGCGCTGACCGCGGCCATCATCGCGGTCTTCACCATCGCCTGCGGCGCCATCATCCTGATCCCGACCTGGCTGTGGTCGATCGGCTACATCAGCCACATCGATCCGCTGATGTACCGCCTGGTGTGGTGGGGCCTCGGCCACTCCTCGCAGCAGATCAACGTCGCCGCGCACGTGGCGGTGTGGTACGCCATCGCGGCCCTGGTGTTCGGCGCGCGGCCGATGTCGGAGAAGGTCAGCCGCGGCGCCTTCCTGCTCTACATCCTGTTCATCTCGATCGCCTCGGCCCACCACCTGCTGGTCGATCCGGGCGTCGGCACCGAGTGGAAGATCTTCAACACCAGCTACGCCATGTACCTGGCGGTGCTGGCCAGCCTGGTGCACGGCCTGACCGTGCCCGGTTCGATCGAGCTGGCGCAGCGCAAGAAGGGCCTCAACCGCGGCCTGTTCGAATGGCTGCGCAAGGCGCCCTGGGGCAATCCGGTGTTCTCCGGCATGTTCCTGTCGCTGGTGGGCTTCGGCTTCATCGGCGGCATCTCCGGCGTGGTGATGGGCGTGGAGCAGATCAACTTCCTGATCCACAACACCATCTACGTGCCCGGCCACTTCCATGGCACGGTCGCGCTCGGCACCACCCTGGCCTTCATGGCGCTCAGTTTCTGGCTGGTGCCGGTGCTGTTCCGGCGCGAGCTCATCTGGCCGAAGCTGGCCAAGTGGCAGCCCTGGCTGTTCGGCGTCGGCACCGCGCTGCAGGCCTTCTTCATGATGGGCGCCGGCACCCTCGGCGTGTCGCGCCGGCACTGGGACATGGCCTTCACCGGTTCGGCCTTCGAATGGGCCTATCCGGCCATGGCCTACACCCTGATGGGCCTGAACGGCATGAGCGCGGTGATGGCGGTGACCGGCGGCGCGCTGTTCGTCACGATCATGGTCGGCACCATCGTCTTCGGCAAGCGCCGCGGCGCGCCGGCGCAGTACAGCAGCGCCCGGCCCAGCCTGCTGGCGCGCGCGCCGATCGAGCTGCACGGCGGCAGCACCGGCCACGCCGGGCTCGGCATCGGCGGCCTGGCCACGCCCGGCACCTTCGCCCTGGCGATGTTCCTGCTGCTGGTGTTCGTCGTGTACTACGTCATCAACTACGCCTACCTGGCCTCGCTGTGGAAGCTCGCCTGATCCCGCAGCCGGTCGCCCGCACCGCAGCGCCAGCCGCCGCGCTGGCGGCGCGGCGCGAGGGCGCGGTCGCGCTGCTGGCGACCCTGTTCAAGCTGCGCATCGCGCTGGCCATCGTGCTCTCGGCGGTGGGCGGCGCGCTGGCCGCGGCGGGCGGCTGGCCGGCGGCGGGCGACATCCTGCTGCTGGCGCTGGCGGTGCTGGTCGCGGCCGGCGGCGCCGGCGCCTGCAACCACTACTTCGAGCGCGACATCGATGCGCGCATGCGGCGCACCAGCCGGCGCCCCTTCGTCACCGGCCGCCTGCGCGCCGCGCCGGGCTGGCCGCTGCTGTTCGCGGCCATGATGCTGGGCGGCAGCGGCCTCGCCGCCTGGCGTTTCGGCGGGACCAGCGGCGCGCTGGTGCTGGCCGGTGCGCTGACCTATTCGGTCGTCTACACCCTCTGGCTCAAGCGCCGCACGCCCTGGAACATCGTGATCGGCGGCGCCGCGGGAAGCTTCGCGGTGCTGGCCGGCGCGGTCGCCTTCGGGCGCTGGGACGCGCCCGCCGTGCTCTGGCTGGCCCTGGTCCTGCTGCTCTGGACGCCCTCGCACTTCTGGGCCCTGGCCATCGCCATCGTCGAGGACTACCGCCGCGCCGGCGTGCCGATGCTGCCGGTCACCCACGGGCGCACGGTCGCGGCACGCTGGGCCCTGCTCAACACCGTGGGCCTGGTCGGCGCCAGCCTGGCCTTCGCGCTCGCGCTGGGCCAGGTCGCGGTGCTGGCCGGCGCCGCGCTCGGCGGCGGCTGGATGCTGCTCACCGGCTGGCGCATGGCGCGACAGCCGGAGTCGGCGGCGCTGGCGATGTCGGCCTTTCGCGCCTCGCTGCTGCAGCTCGGGCTGTTGCTGCTGCCGCTCTTCCTCGCCCTCGGTGCGGCATGAGCGCGCGGCGCCGCGAACCGGGCGCCGTGCGCGTCCGGGCGTGGGCGCTTGCGCTCGCCGCGCTGTGCCTCACGAGTGCCGCCGGCGCGCGTGAATCCGTCGCCGACAGCGGCGAACGCGCCATCGCGCTGAGCCAGGCCGCGCTCGGCACCCGCATCGACGACCTCGGCTTCACCGACAGCGAGGGCCGGCCGCGCAGACTCGCCGAGTTCCGCGGCAAGCCGGTGGTGCTGAGCCTGGTCTTCACCGGCTGCGCCTACGCCTGCAGCCTCGGCACCCGCCACGTCGACCGCGTCGTGCGCGAGGCCCGCGCCGCGCTGGGGCAGGACAGCTTCAGCGTGCTCAGCATCGGCTTCGACACCCCGGTCGACACGCCCGAGGCGATGCGCGGCTTCGCCCGCCGCCACGGCGTGAGCGACCCGCGCTGGCATTTCCTGAGCAGCACCGATGCCGCCGCCATGCAGCGCCTGATGGACCAGATCGGCTTCCTCGCCCAGCCCTCGCCGCGCGGCTTCGACCACACCGTGCAGCTCAGCGTGCTGGACCGCGAGGGCGTGCTCTACCGCCAGGTCTACGGCGAGACCTTTCCGACTCCGATGCTGGTCGAACCGCTGAAGGACCTGGTGCTGGGGCGGCCGCCGCCCGAGGCCGGCTGGCTGGCCCAGCTCGGCAATCGGGTGCGGCTGTTCTGCACCGTCTACGACCCGCGCGCCGACCGCTACTACTTCGACTACTCGCTCTTCGTCGGCATCGGCATCGGCGCGCTCTTCCTCGGCGCGGTCATGGCCTGGCTCTGGCTCGAGCTGCGCCGCGGCCGGCGCGGAGCGCCGGCATGAAGGCCGCGGCGCGCGCGCTGGCGCGGGGCGAGGCGCTGCTCTCGCGCGCCTTCGGCCAGGCCGGCAATCCCTTCCACCACCTCGGCGCGCTCTGCATCTACTGCTTCTGGATCGCGCTGGTCACCGGCATCTACCTGTTCGTGTTCTACGCGACCTCGATCGAGGGCTCCTGGGCCTCGGTCGAGCGCCTGACCCACGGCCAGTGGTACGCCGGTGGGGTGATGCGAAGCCTGCACCGCTACGCCTCGGATGCGGCGGTGCTGTTCCTGCTCGGCCACGTGCTGCGCGAATTCGTGCGCGGCCGCTACACCGGCGCGCGCTGGTTCTCCTGGTTCACCGGCGTGCCGCTGGTCTGGCTGGTGCTGTGGTTCGGCATCTCGGGCTACTGGATGGTGTGGGACCAGCTCGCGCAGTACGTCGCGCTCTCGACCGCGCGCCTGTTCGACGCGCTGCCGGTGTTCACCGATCCGATGAGCCGCAACTTCCTCGACAACGCCAGCCTGAGCGACCGCTTCTTCACCCTGATCGCCTTCATCCACCTGGTCGGCCTGCCGATCTTCCTGGTGCTGGGGATCTGGTTCCACCTGCTGCGCATCCGCCTGCCGCGCATCAACCCGCCGCGCGCGCTGATGGCCGGCAGCCTGCTCGCGATGCTGCTGCTGTCGCTGCTGCAGCCGGCGCTGAGCCACGCCCCGGCCGACCTCGAACGCGTGCCCGGCGCGCTCGCGCTGGACTGGTTCTACCTGGCGATCTTCCCGCTGCAGGACGGCATCGGCGCCCTGCCGACCTGGCTGCTGCTGGGCGGCGCCACCCTCGTCCTCGCCGCCCTGCCCTGGCTCTGGCCGGCGCCGCGCCCGGCGGTGGCGGTGGTGCACCTGCCCGACTGCACCGGCTGCGGCTACTGCGCCGAGGACTGTCCCTACGGCGCGATCGACATGGTGCCGCGCACGGACGGGCGAAACCTGGCGCTGCAGGCCGAGGTCGATGCCGCGATGTGCGTGGGCTGCGGCATCTGCGTCGGCAGCTGTCCGTCCTCCTCGCCGCTGCGCCGCCAGCAGCCGCTGCACAGCGGGATCGAACTGCCCGAGCCCTCGCTGCAGTGGCTGCGCGAGGCCATCGTCGCGCCGCCGCCGGGTCCGCAGCCGCGCATCCTGCTGGCCGCCTGTGCCTGCGCCGCGGAAGCCGCGCGCGTCAGCGACGCGGGCGTGGTCGCGCTGGAGCTGCCCTGCATCGGCCTGCTGCCGCCGGCTGCGGTCGACTACGCCCTGCGCAGCGCCGGTTTCGACGGCGTGGCGATCTCCGGCTGCGCGATCGGCGACTGCCTGCACCGCTACGGCGAGCGCTGGACGATCGAGCGCGTCGCGCGCGAGCGCCCGCCGATGCTGCGCGAGCGCGTCCCGCGCGAGCGCCTGAGCCTGTCCTGGAACAAACGCGGCGAGGAAGCCGCCCTGGCGCGCGCCATCGCCGCGCTGCGCGCGTCGCTTCAGGCTCAGGAGCGTGGCCACCCGGGAGGGCCGGCATGAGCGTTACGCGTGTCCTGGGCCAAGCCCTGTTCTGGGCCGCCGTGCTGCTGCCGGTCGGCCTGTTCGCGCAGTGGCCGCGGCACGCACCCGTGGCCGAGGGCCTGGGCCAGCTCACCCTCAGCCTGGCGCACCTGACCCAGCGCCTGAGTCCCTGCCGGCAGCTGTCGGAGGCCGAGCGCGCCGACCTGCCGCCCAACATGCGCGCCTTCGAGGTCTGCGAACGCGAGCGCGCTCCGGCGCGCATCGAGCTGCGGCTGGACGGGCGCGCGCTGCTGGCCGAGGACGTCGCCCCGGCCGGCCTGCACCGCGACGGTCGCGCCTACCTGCACCGCGTCTGGGCCCTGCCGGCCGGACGCCACGCGCTCGAACTGCGCCTGCGCGACACGCCCCGCGGCGAAGGCTTCGACCGGGTCGAGCGCTTCGCGCTGCAGCTCGATCCCGGCGTCGCCGCCCTGCTGCGCGTGGGCGATGGCGACGCGCACCTGCATCCCGGCGCCCTGCCTCCGGAGTCCTGACATGTCCGCCCTGCCCTACGCCATTCCCATCCCGACCGACTTCCGCCGCCCGCTGGCCGCGGCCTGGCTGCTGTTCGGCGTCGCCGCCCTGCTGGTCTCTGGTCTGTTCGTGCTGCTGATCCTGGCCTCGCGCGTGCCGGGTCTGTCGCTGCTGTTTCCCGGCGAGGACTTCTTCCGCCTCGCCATCGTCGTGCACGTGGATTTCTCGGTGCTGATCTGGTTCTCCACCGTGGCGGCGATGTTCTGGGCCCTGGCCACGCGCGCGCGCGCGCCGCGCTGGGGCTGGGCCGCGTTCGGGCTGTCCGGGCTCGGCGCCCTGCTGGTGGCGGCCTCGCCGTTCCGGCCAGGCGCGGCGATCATGAGCAACTACGTGCCGGTGCTGGACAATCCGATCTTCCTCGCGGGCCTTGCCCTGTTCTTCGCCGGCATCGTGCTGGCGGCGCTGCGCGCCCTGGTCTTCCCGCAGCCGGCCGGGGTCAGCCTGCTGCCGGGCGGCGTGCTGCGCTTCGGCATCCAGACCTCGGTCCTCTGCCTGCTGGTCGCGGCCGGCTCGCTGCTCTGGACCTGGCGCTCGATCCCGGATTTCCTCAGCGGCGCGCCCTACTTCGAGACCCTGTTCTGGGGCAGCGGGCACGTGCTGCAGTTCGCCTGGACCCAGCTCATGCTGGTGGCCTGGCTGTGGCTGGCGGGCGCCGCGGGCCTGCGCCTGCCGCTCTCGCCGCGTCTGATCGCCGGCCTGCTGCTGGCCGGCGCCCTGCCCGCCTTCCTCGCGGTCTGGGCCTACCTCGCCTTCGAGGTCGGCAGCCCGCAGCAGCGCACCTTCTTCATCTGGCAGATGGCGGCCGGCGGCGGGCTCTCGGCCGGACCGATCGGCCTGGCCCTGCTCGCCGGCTGGTGGCGCAGCGCGCGCGGCGCCGCGACCGAGACGCGCGCGCTGCGCGCCAGCCAGCTGTTCTCCATCCTGCTGTTCGGCGTCGGCGGCGGGCTCGGCGTCTTCGCCGAGGGCAGCCACAC
>JANJTY010000093.1 GCA_024710865.1 Lysobacteraceae bacterium
CATCGAAATTGACGCCAACGGTTCGTTCGCGTTCCCGCATGGCCGTTTCGACGGCAGCGCCTATGCCGTGACGGTCGTTGCCCAGTCGGAAGACCTGGACTGCGATGTGAGCAACGGCAGTGGCATGATCGCCGGCGCCGACGTGATGGACGTGCAGGTGAACTGCGGGGTCGCAGCCGGGCACCAGGTCGGCGGCACCCTGTCCGGCCTGGTCGCGGGCGAGTTGGGGGTTAGCCTCAACGGTGGTGAGACGCTGCTGCTCACCACCGACGGTCCGTTCCAGTTCCAGACCATCCTGCCGAACGGAGCCGGCTATGCCGTCACCGTGTCGAGCCAGCCCTTCGAACACGACTGCAACGTGACGCAAGGCGAGGGCACCATGGCCAACCTGGATGTGACGTCGGTACAGGTCACCTGCGAGTCGATCACCCAGGTCCTGTCGATCCAGGCCGATGGCTGGTCGCTGGACGAGGATGGCGCGCTGCTGGTGTCGGCACCCGGCGTGCTGGGCAACGACAGCGGCAGCCCGCAGCCGCCGCAGGCCGGCGATGTCGTGACCCCGCCTGCGCATGGCAGCCTGCACGTCGCGCTCGGCCCGGACGGCAGCTTCGGCTACCAGCCCGAGGCGGATTTCTGCGGCGAGGACAGCTTCGTCTACCGCGCCGGGGCCGGGTCCGCCAGCGCCGAGGCCGAGGTCGTGCTGCAGGTCGCCTGCGTCGAGGATGCGCCGCGGGCGCTGGGCGTGGTGCCGGATCGCGACCTGCTCGAGGGCGAATCCCTGTCGCTTGCGCTGGCCGGTTTCTTCGCCGAACCCGACGGCCAGCCGCTCACGTTCTCCGCACTCGGTCTGCCCGACGGTCTGGAGATCGACGGCTCGACTGGAATCGTGTCGGGAACGGTGGGCGCGGCCAGCGCTGGCAGTCCCTACTACGTGCTGGTCCGTGCCTCCGACGGGTCCGGTCTGCCCAAGGCGCAGCAGCGTTTCGTGCTGCGCGTAACGGCAGTGGACGAGGCGGTGTTCGGCAATGGCTTCGAGCCGCTGAACTGAGACCGTAGGCGAAGGCGTCCGCGGCCGCACAGCGAAGCCACCGCACCGCGGTGGGCGCCACCCTGGCGGCGACTGGCGCCAGGGCGGCATCGCCTGCGGCCGATCCGGACCGACGGCGCATCGAACGCGCGCCGTCGGCACGGGGGTGCCGACCTACCCAGGGCTGGGGGCGAGGCCTCAGGTGCTGATCTGCCGAACGGTCCCCGGCCTCACTCCCGCGCCTCGAACCCGTCGCCGAACACGGGATCGGCGCCGGGCGCCGGCAACGAGACGGTGACCGCGACCTGGCGCGCGTCGGCGCCGCCCTCGCCGCTGCAGGCAAGGGTGTAGATGCGGCTGCTGGCGGGCGAGACGTCGCGCTCGCCGCTGGCCAGTTCGGACGGCTCCAGTTCGATGATCGACGAGCCGGCGTCGTCAGCCAGGCTGCAGTCGATCGCCTCGCGGATCTGCCAGGAAAGGCGCGTGCTCTCGCCCTCAATCACCGTGTCGGGCTCGGCCAGGAACGCGTCGATCCGCGCTGGCTGGCGCACCGTGACCATGGTCTCGGCCTGCGCCGGGCCGTCCTGCCCCTCGCAGCTCAGGCGGTAGACGGTCGTCGTGGCCGGCTGCACCACGCGCAGCCCGCTGTCGAGTTCTTCCTCGCCCAGGTCCTCGGGTGAGCCGGAGCCGATCGCCTCGATCTGGCAGGCGCTGGCAGCCTGCGTGGTCCAGGCCAGCGTGCTGGGGTTACCGAGGTCGATCGCCGCGGGCGACGCGTCGAAGCGCTGGATCGCCACGGGCGGCGGCGTCTGTCCGGCGCGACAGGCCGGGCCCCCGGCGAGCAGGCGGATGTTGTCGATCGCCCAGCCCGGTGCGGTGACGACGCCGTCGCTGTCGAAGCGGAAACGCACGCGTGCCGCGGCGCTGCCGGCCAGCGCCGGAAGCGGCAGCTCGACCCGGCGCCAGGCGGTCTCGCCATCGCAGCGGAAGACCTCGCTCCAGCTCGCTCCGCCGTTGCTGCTGACCTCGACGATGCCGTAGTCCCAGCCGGCCTCGGTGTCGCAGCGCGAGTCGAAGCCCAGACTCGGCGCGGCGTACTCGCCAAGGTCCAGTACCGGTCCGGTGAGCGCGGCATCGACGTTGTTGGCGTATGCGCCGCTGGCGGACGGGAACCAGGCCCCGCCGCCGCCGTTGCCGCCGCTGGCGCGCAGGGTCCAGGGCGCGGTCGGCGAGAACGGCGAGGGCGCGCCGACCTCGGCGGCATCCTCCAGCAGCGGGCAGAGCCGGTACAGAACGAAATCGCGTTCAACCGTGCTGCCGGGCGAGCCGGGCAGCCCGAAGACAAGGGCGGGCTCGTGTTCGTCGGCCAGCACTTCCACGTCGAAGGCGCCGGGCGGCAGCACGCGGCTGAAGCCGCCGTCCGCGGGATCGGTCTGGGCCTGGTAGCTGCCGCTGCGCACGGTGGCTGCCAGCGGCAGGCCGGTTCCCGCCTGCCGCACCGAGCCTTCGAAGCGCACCGCCTCGGCCGCATCGAGCACGTGCAGGAAGACCGCCTGCGGTGGGCCATCGTTGCCCTCCGCATCCCGCCCCTGCACGAAGACCAGCTGCTTGCCGCTGGCGAAACCGCTGGTGTCGAGCGTGAGCGTGGCGGCTTCCTGGCTGGCGTCGAAGGCGCCATCCGCGGCCTGCATGGGCATCGCGACGGCGCCGGGCTCCCACGGTGCCGAGCCGAGGTAGGCCGCGGCCGAGGCCATCGCCTGCACCGGCGGCACCGGGCCGGACGCGCCGGTGACCTGGGTCTGCATCCGGCTGTCGTCGAGGCTCGCCTCCAGCTGGACGCTGTCGCCCGCGACGACCACATCCGGTTCGATGCGGAGTTGCGTGACGTCGGGCCCGAACGGCAGGCGGTACGGCGCGTGGAGGCTGCGCGCGGCGTAGCGCAGGGCAGCGCTGTTGTCGGGAAAGATCGCGCTCTCGAAGCTGGCGCAGTCCTGGAAAAAGGCCGAGCCCAGCTCGAAGGTGTAGGCCGGCAGGCCGAGCTCGCCATAGGCGAAATCGTCCGTCGTGCCGTCGGTGGGATAGAGACCGATCGCCTGCTCCGCGGTGTAGCCGTTGAACCAGGCCAGGCGTCGGCCCAGTTTGGCCAGGCCCGCCGCGTTCGGCGCGGGTGTGTCGGTGAAGCCCCAGGGCCACAGCACCAGGCCGGCGTAACTGTGCAGATCGAAGAACAGGCCCTGGGTGTCGAGCGGCGCGGGATCGACGAGCGAATCGCCGCGGCTGTCGGGAAACAGCGCGCGCACGTAGTCGACCACTGCGCTGGTTTCCGGCTCGGAGCCGGGCGAGGGGCCGCGGTAGGTGTCCTGGCAGGCATCGCCGCTGGAACCACCGTGCGCGCCCCACTCGAAGGGAAAGTTGCGGTTGAGGTCGACGCCCGGGCGCGAGCCCGTGCCGCAATGCGTGGTGTTGCGGTTCTTGCGCCAGGATATGCCGGCCTCGGCGCGCTTGCGTCCGTCCGGGTTGGCCTGCAGCAGCGCATGTACCTCGAAGCGGTCGAGCAGCCAGGTCGCCTCGGCATCGTTGCCATGGCCCAGCACGAGGTCTTCGATGAAGCGCGTCGCCAGTTCGGCCGGCGTGTACTCGCGTGCGTGCACCGAGGCCATCACGAACAGCCGGGGCTTCGGGCCCGGGCGCGCGGCGTTGGTGGCCACGGCAACGGTGAGCGCATAGCCGGGATTGCCGGCCAGGGCCTGCCAGGAAGAGCCGGCGTCCTGCAGGCTCAGTAGCTGCGGGTAGGCCGCCGCCAGCGCCGTCATCTCGGCTTCGGTTTCCTCCACCGTGCGGTAGCAGGCGTAGCCGGGAATCGACTTGTCACCGGCCACGGCGCGCTGCAGGCGCTCGATCCGCGCCGTCGCTTCGACATCGGTCTCGACCCGGAAGCCGGCTTCGGTCAGGGCCTTGCGCAGCGCCGCATCGGCCTCCGTGCGCAGCACGCCCTTGGCGCGGTCGACCTGGGCATGGCCCAGCAGGGGCGCGACGCGTTCGATTCGTGCGGCATCGTCGAACCAGGCAAGCACGACTTCGGTCTCGGGCTCAGCGCCAGCGTCCGCTGCGCCGGACAGGGCCAGCGCCAGCGCGATGGCGAGCGAGGATCGGATCGGCAGCATGCCTTGACGGCCCAGCGGCGATGAAGCCGTCAGTGTGCCACCCCGCACGTGCCTGAGACGCGCGCGAGTGTGGAGAATTGTCACCTCAGAGGGTGAGACGAATTCGAACGCCGTAGCGGGGGCGTCCGGAGGCGGCCGCCGTGGGCGGGCGCTTTCCCCTCACCCGCTCAGGGCGGGCCGGGGTCGTTGATCAGGGCCAGATGCGGCAGGGCCTTGGTGGCGAGTTGGACCAGGTCCTGCTGCCGCGCGCAGCCGGTCTTGGACAGCATGCGCTTCAAGTGGCCGCGCACCGTGTCGCTGCGGATGCCCCAGGCCGAGGCCATCTGTTCCACGGAAATGCCCATCAGCAGCGCGTTCAGCACGCGCGCCTCGCTGGTTGTCAGGCCGAAGAGTTCCGCCACCACCGGCGCTGGCAGCTGCGGGATGGCATCCTCCAGGCAGCGCAGGTAGAGCACGACCCGCGCCGGCTGCAGCCGGCCGCTGGGCGAGCGCAGCACCGGCAGGCGCGAGAGCACCGCATACAGGCGCGCGGGATTCGACCCCGAGTCCAGGCTGCGCAGGCGCAGGCTGTCGACGCCGTTGATCACGCGTGCGGGCAGCAGGGCGCGGGTCTCGCGCTGCAGCCACTGGTTGTCGTCCGCGTGGCGCAACAGCAGGCGTCCGTCCTGCAGGAACAGCACGGCGTCGCGTTCGACCCAGCCCTGCGCGGTGGCATTGAGGTACTCCACGCGGCAGTCCGCATCGAGCAGGAACAGGGCGTCGCCGCAGTTCTCCACCATGCCGAGACCGAAGGCGCGCTCGCGCTCCAGCCGCAGCACCAGTTCGCGCTGTACCAGGGCAGGCCCGGCCAGGTTCAGCACCTCGCCGCAGAGACGGCGCTCGTGCTCCTCGAAGCGCCAGCCGCGGCGGCGCAGGATGCCAAAGTGCAGTTCGCCGCCGTCGCGCAGTTCGCGGATCGATCCGATGGCGTGGAACAGGTCGCCCTGCGGGCGCAGGTAGTCGTTGTAGAAGGCGCTGCCCACAAGCTCGGCCTCGGGCACGATCTGCTCGGAGTAGAGCGGCTCGCGCAGGCGCCGGTGCAGGGCGCGGGCCTGGGGCGACTGGTACGGATCGATGCGCTGGAAATCGCGCACGTAGACGGTGCCGAGCGAATCGTCGCTGCCCGCCAGCAGGCTGAGCGGCGGGGTCGCGCTGCGCCCCGGCGCGGCATGCATCAGCCCGGCCAGGTCGCAGGGCACGGCCGCGCGCAGCGCTTCGAAGGCGGCGCTCCCGGCCGCCGGCTCGTGCGGCGCTTCGAGCAGCGGGGCCGCGATCTCCAGGGCAGTGGTCGGAAGGGGCGTCATCTACGCTGGCTCCGGCAACGATCGGGATGGCTTCAATCAGCCACGCAAAGCGGATCACCGAGACCGTCGGCGAACAGGGTATCCGAGGGCCCGACGGCCGCGAGGCCGTCGCGCGGCTCGCCGTTGACGTGGGTGAAGCTCCCGCCCAGCAGGACGCGGCCCTCCGTCAGTCCGAGCACGGCCGAAACGCCTGTGAAGGCATAGGGCACCATCGCGCTCGAAACCTTCCAGTTGGGGTCGAGATTGCCGCCCGGCTGCACCCGCGCCACGCTGACCACGGCACCGCCGCAGCCCAGGTTGAGCGTTCCCGCAACGTAGAGCTCGCCTTCAGGCGACATGGAAATGCGCAGGGCATCGCCGAAGTTTGGCGGCAGCGGCGCCCAGTCCGGATCGATCTCGCCCGTATCCAGCGCGACGCGCGCCAGCCGCCCGACGCCCGCGACGTAGGCGAAGCCATCGTGGATCAGCAGGTCGTACAGGACCAGTCCCGCCGGCAGCGGAACGAAGCCGGGATCGGCGCGCCCATTGCCAGCCAGCGGCAGGCGCGCCAGCGACGGGACCACGCTCTGGTCCGAGGCGGTCACCGACAGATTGCCGGCGACGTACAGATGACCATCGTGCACGGCCAGCGCAGCGCTCAGGATCGAACCGGTAATGGTCGGCGTCCAGCCCGGGTCGACCCGTCCGTCGGCCAGAGCGAAGCGCGGCAGCGGCTGACCCGGAAGCATGCCGTTGAGCGCGTCACGCCGGACGTTGAGCGCATACGCGTGGCCGCCGACTGCATCGATGGCCACGGCCGAAGGCGCGTCGGTGCCGATCGCCAAGGCAGGTCCGGCCAGGGGCTCCCAGGCCGATGCGGTACCGTCGCTGCCGTCCAGGCGCCACAGGCCGCGAACCTGGCCGACTTCGTCGAAACCGAAGCCGCCCACCAGCACGTCGTCGGCGCTGGCGTCGAGCGAGAGCGTGCCGCCCATCGAGACCTGGGTGCCCAGGGTCGACGTCCAGGTCGCATCGGGCGTGAGGTCGGGCTGCAGCGCGAAGACGGCATGGCCCGGCTGCCCATCCAGTTCGCGCAGGGCGCCGCCGGCGAGGAGGATTCGCGAGCTTCCCGGCTGGCGCAGCAGGCGCTGGACGTTCGGACGCCCGGCGAACTGCGCATCGACCAGGGTGCCCGAATCGCTGCCGTCGGCCGGGTCGAGCGCGTACAGCGTGGATTGCTGCAGGGTTGGGTGCGGGTAGCGCGGGAGTGCCACCACGCCCGCGGTCGAAATCGCCGCGGACAGGGTCGCGCTGCCGCCCAGGGGGCTGGTCGCGCCCCAGCCGGCGCGCAGGTTCCCGGACGGATCCAGCCGCGCCACGCCCGCAGGCCGCGAGTCGCTGTCGGCGTCGGTGAAATTGCCTGTGACCAGCAGGTCGCCATCGGGGAAGCGCATCAGGTTGGTGATGCGGGTGCTGCTGAGCGGGCCGAAGTCCGGTCCCCAGGCGAGGTCCGCCGTGCCGTCGGCTACCGCCACCCGCGCCACGCCCTCGCTGCCGCCGGGCACCGTCCCCGCCACCAGCACGTGGGCCGGACCGTCCTCGATCACGATCCGTATCGAGCCGTTTCCCGAGGTGAAGGGGGCCCAGTCCAGATCGAGCGCGCCGCTGGTCGCGTCCAGCTTCGCCAGCCCGCCGCGCGAGGGCAGGGGCGTGCCGTTGGCCGAACTCGCGCCGCCGGCCAGGATCAGGCTGGACTCGTCGGGCGAAAGGATCATCGTGTTGGTGAAACTGTTGGTCTGCGCGCTGAAGGCCTCGATCGCGCTGCCGTCCGGGGCCAGTCGCACGATCGGGCAGGCGCTGAAGTTGACCTCGCAGTAGGCGACGTACAGGCTTCCGTCCGAATGCAGGGCCAGCGCGTCGACGCCCTCGTTCTGCGACGGAATCGCCGGCGTCCAGCCCGCATCGAGCGTGGGTGGATCGCCAGCCAGGAAGCGAACCAGGCCCGGCGCCGGCGTCGCGCCCAGCGCGGTGAACTCGCCTGCGACGTAGAAATCGCCGTTGGGCGCGGCCAGGACGAAGCGCACGATGGCATTGGGCGCCGGATCCCAGTCCGGATCGAGCAGGCCCGAGGCATCGAAGCGCGCCAGATTCGACCGCGGCGTGGCTCCCGCCCGCGCGAAGATGCCGGCGACGATCAGTGAACCGTCCGGCAGGAACAGCGGCCGCGAGGGATCGCCCGAGCCGTACAGCGTGCCCAGCGGCGGCAGCAGCTGCTGCGCCGAGACGCCGGCGGAGACCGCGGCAAGGCCAAGCGCCAGCAGGGAGGCGGGTCCGCGACGTGAGGCGAGCGAACGGCAGTGCATGAGGCTCTCCAGCGATGTAGGTGTGGGCAGGCTCTGGGGAAATCGGCGCATCCATGCGAACGGGGGCTTCGGGTCAGGCCTGCGCGCGCCGGCCTGGTCCGCCTCCCCGGCGCAGGCCCCGACCGATCAGCACGCGTCCCCACAGCCGCTTTCTGCCGCTCCGCGCGGCGCCGGTCAAGCCCGGCGTGCGCCCGCGTATGGAAAGCCCGCGACCCTTGCATTGTCTTCACATCTTTCTGTGCCGACACCCCCCATTTGGGGGACGCCAGGGTTCCGCGGTGCGCGCTATGGTCCGTACGTGACGTGCCGCGCGGGGGAGAAATCGCGCGGCGGTCGGACACAGGGGGCGTCGACTCGAAGCACAGAACCCACGCGATCCACCCGGACTCCGTTCGTGGTGAGCACCGGTCCAGGCGCGCGCAACGCGCATCGGCTGGCGCCTCGAACCACGCACCGGCTGGGGTGGCAGCGCGCCGGGATGCGCAGCGAGCATCGACCGACCACGGCTCCGCCACGCGGAGCCGGTCGAACTACCCCCCGTGACCGACAGCGTCGCCAGCAACGCCGGGCCAGGAGGCCCGGCGCCAGGGGGCAGGGGAATCGACGGATCAGAGCCGGCCGCGCCGGCATTCCCAGGCTCCGCACCGAGAGCGGAGAGCAGGCATGCGTGCAGGGGAATCGAGTCGCAGCGGTAGTTTGTCCACGGCGCAAGGGCGCCCGTTGCCTAAGACGGAGGTGCTCGCGACGCACGATCGGGGGCAGGCGCAGAGCGCGGGATTGTCCCCCGCGCCTTCTCAGGCCTCGTCCCCCGGTTGCCACAGCGCGCGGCTGTCCCGCTTGGTCCTCGCCGCGGCGGCCATTGCCGCCGCCTGCGGCTCGACTCTGGCGCTTGCGCAGACCATCCAGTCTTTCCAGCCGCACGGCGGGCGCGCAGTCGGGGTCACCATCCAGGGCTCGGGCTTCGCCGACGGACAGCCGGTCCTTATCGGCGGTACAGCGGTGGACAACCTTGTCGTGGTTGACCCCTCGACGATTTCCGCCGATGCACCCGCGGCTTTTTCCACCGGGCCGGTCTCCGTGAATGGCGTGCAGTCGCTCTTTCACTTCATCAGCAGAACCGGCGTGGTCACCCTCCCTGGACCGGTCAGCAGCGCATCGCTCCCCCTCGGCGTCTTGGCGAGCTTCACTGGGGCTCCGAACGACGGGAGTTGGGGACACCCGGGCGGACAGACGTTCTATTTCCAGAATATGCCGCTGGCGGCCAGTAGCTGGCTCTATTGGGGCGTGCCTGCAGGCGGCATCCAGCTCTCGATGAACGGCAACGACTTCAATTCGCCGCCCGGCGAAGTGATGTCGTTCAACGCCGCGCAATCGAATCTGGCCGCGGGCTTGATCCGGTACACGGGAACCTCGGCACTCAATCTGGCCGCACCCTGGGGGCCGGGTTCGAACTTGTGCACGCGCTTCACGCTTCAGTTCCAGCCCTACAACGGCTCGCCGTTGGTGCCGTTGATCACTGCGGCCGATGCCGGACTTGCAGCCGCGATCGGCGCCGTGGCTGCGGTGCCGCCAGGGTATTCCTTTGCGGTCAATGCGCTGTTCGAAGCCTCCTACACCAGCAGCGGCTGCAGCGTCTGGCAACCCGCGCTGCAGCTGTACGACGCAGCTCCGACGTTTCCGCTCGATCGCGCCTTCAGCACGTTCAACCGTGGATTCTGGTACGAGAACACAGCGCCTGAGCTGGGCTCCATCGCTGATCTGACGGTTCCGGCCGGCAGCAGCAGCTCCCCTTTGCCCTTGTCCGTGCTGGACGCCGAGACGGGCGGCGGGAGCGTCATGCTCACTGCCAGCAGCGACAACACCGCCCTGTTGCCTGTCGCCAACATCGTGCTTGGCGGAAGCGGTGACGCCAGAACCGTCACCCTGACCACGGTGGCTGGCGAAACCGGCAGCGCGACCGTGACCATCACGGGTACCGATGCTGCCGGTGCATTCTCCACGACGAGCTTCGTGGTGGCCGCCAATGCCCCGCCGAGCCTCAGCGGGCTTCCGGCCAACGTGCTGGTGCAGCTCAACCAGAGCAGCGGCGCGATCGCGTTCACCATCGCCGATGACGCAACGGCCGCGGCGGACCTCACGCTCGCGGCTTCTTCGTCCAATCTCACCCTTGTACCGAACGCGAACATCAGCTTCGGCGGCAGCGACGAGAACCGGTCGGTGACGGTCCAGCCGTTCCTCAGCCAGACCGGGACCAGCACCATCACCCTCACCGTCACCGATGGGGCCGGGGAGTCCACGCAGGCGAGCTTCGAGTTCCGCGTCAATGCGCCCCCGCAGTTGACCGCGAACAACCCGATGTCGGTGGACCAGGGCGGCAGCGTGGTCGCGACCGACGCGAACCTGCGCGCCATCGACGCGGAGAGCGGTGCGGCGGATCTCACCTACCGCCTCAATCCCGATGGCGCCGGCCTGGTGCCCATGTTCGGCGAGCTGCGTCTTGACGGTGTGGCGCTCGGCAATCTCGACACGTTCACCCAGGACGATGTCGACAGCGGTCGCCTCAGCTACCACAACGACGACAGCTGCAACGCCATCGACCAGTTCACCTTCAACGTGGCCGATGCCGATGGCGGTATCACCCCGCTGACGCCTTCGCTCAGCTTCCGCGCGGACATCGCGATCACGTTCCGCAACGATCCGCCCGGCGCCGGCAACGTGTCGCTCAGCGTAGGCCTCGGCAGCAGCGTTTCCGACGCACTGCCCGGTGTGGACGACGATTGCGTCGCGGGCGAGACACTCACCTATGCGCTCGTTGCAGCTTCGGGACCTCAAAAGGGCAGCATCAGCGCCTTCGACCCGGCGACGGGCACCTTCACCTACCTCGCTGCACCCGGCGAGATTGGTCCTGATTCGTTCCAGTACGAAGTCAGCGATGGCAGCTTCACCGCCACCGGACTGGTCGAGATCGACATCGTCAACCAGGCGCCCACCATCGCCGGTGCCAGCGTGCAGACGCTGGAGCGTGCGGCCGTGTCCGGCAGCGTGACGGTGGCCGATGTCGACCAGCCGGCGCAGACGCTGACCGTGTCGCTCGTGGATGCGCCGGCCAAGGGCGCGGTTGTGATCGACGATCCGGCCACTGGAGCGTTCACGTACACGCCGGATCCCGGTCGCGTGGGTACGGACAGCTTCACGCTCAAGGTGAGCGATGGCATCGACGAGTCGGCACCGGCCACGGTTGAAGTGGACATCCGCGGCATCGTCGATCCGGGCGATATCGTGGTGGCGTCGCGACAGCGCGACCCCGACACCTTCGCGCAGTTCGGTGCCGTCGTGCTGGTCGAGCCGGGTTCGGGCGACGTGGCGGTGATCGCCGATGTCGGTCTGGGTCCTGAAATGCGAGGTATCGCGGCCGACACGCAGGGCAATATCTACGTGGTGAACGAGGGCGGCGGACTGCTGCACGTCGATGCCGTGAACGGCAACGTCAGCCCGCTCAACGACCTTTCCGGCGGATTCCCGCTCGGTCTCGACTTCGATGCCGATGGCAACCTCGCGGTGGCCATGGGACCGGCTGGCGTGCGCATCATCAGCCGCGTCGATGGCAGCGTGCTGGACAGCTTCACCGGCGGATCGATCGAGTTCGCCAGCGATGTGGAAACCTCGCCGGACGGCATGCTCTACGTGACCGACGCCGGCGTGTTCGACAGCGGCTCGAACAAGCTGTTGCGCATCGATCCGGCGGATGGCACGCAGACCCTGGTGGCGACCGGTTTCGACTTCCCGGTTTCGCTCGGCCAACGCGCCGATGGCCAGCTTCTCGTGGGCGACGGCGTGCCCAACTTCGGCCCCATGCCGAGCACGCTCAAACTGGTGAACCCCGCCGATGGCAGCGTGAAGACGTTCGGCGACCCGCTCTTCGACGGCCTGACCGGACTCGATACGGCGCCGACCGGCGAGTCTTACGGCGTCAACGAAGGCGAAGCGCGCCTGTTCCTGCTCGACTCCTTCGGTGGGCCGCAGACCGTCCTGAGCGACGATCCGCTGCTGGGGACGGACGGACGATTCGGTCTGGCCGTTGCCAAGCAGAGCCGCATCGCCGGGCCGCGCGTGCTTTCGGTGTCTCCATCGCCAAGCTACGTCGGCCAGACTGTGACCGTTGCCTTCGAGGTCGAGGGCGACGCGCCGTTGGGCGACGTGCGCGTGGTCTCCGACCGCGGCGAGCAGACTGTCTGCGCGGGTGCGCTGGTCATGCAGAATCCGGAGCTGTCGGCCGGTAGCTGCGCCATTGCCCTGAACGCGCATGGCCTGCATCAGGTCCACATCGAATACTTGGGCGATGCCGTCAATTCGCCAGCGAGCTCGGATGGCGTCAGCCACCGCGTGGTCCAGCCCATCACCGTCTTCCGCGACGACGGCCTCGGCCCCAATGCAGCCAGCACCAAGGCCCTGGTGCCGGTCGGCAGCTACGCCTCGGTCGCCGATGCCCTGGCGGCGGCGGTGGATGGGGACGAGGTGGTGCTCGGTGCCGACACCTATTTCGAGAGCAATCTCACCGTCACGCAGGACGATCTCACCATCCG